>JAUIME010000244.1 GCA_030433195.1 bacterium | reverse complement strand
GCGGCTCTTGATCTCTTCGAGCACCTCGAGCCCGCTGCGTCCGGGCATCCGGATATCGAGTAGCACGATATCGGCATCGGCTCCCTCGAGGCTCGCGATCCCGGCAGCGCCGTCCGGCGCACCGACGACGTCGTGGCCCTCGTAGCTCAGGATCATGTCGATCGACTCGCGGATCGACGCCTCGTCGTCGATGACCAGCACTCGCGCCATCGGATTGCACCTCCCGTCGGAACGCCGCGCAACGCCCCGGCACCCTTCTGCGAGGGGCCGCGCAGAGGTCCGGAGCATAGCATCCCCGCCACAGGGGTTTTCCCTTTGTCGGGACCAGGACCTCTGTTAGAGTGAGTTGTCGACTGATGAGGAGAGGTATCGACCGATGGAACTACTCTCGGGGGCGATGGAGATGGGGCGGCGCATCGCCGCGACCGTCGTGGTCTACCCGCTATCCGTCGTCGCGCTGCGCACGGGCAATTGGGAGCGGGCACGACGCCGGCTCCACTGGGTGATCGAACACCATCCGAACCACTTCTCATCGCACATCCAGCTCGGCCGACTGCACCTCCACCTCGGGAATCGCAACCAAGCCCTGCACCTCCTCAACCAAGCTCGCTTCATCGACCCGATGCGTTTCGAACGAGCCGAGCTGCCGCGCGAAATCCAAACCACGCTCGGTCGCGATCCTCGCTTTTCCATGCACGACTTCGTCATGGAGAGCCCACGCGTCGCGTCGCGTCGCGGCCCGAGCCAAGACGCCGCAACCGAGCGCTCGTACGGGAGCCTTTCGTTCGAACCCGAAGACGATGCGTTCCGCTACCGCGATTTCTCCAACATGGAGGAGTACGTGCGCTTCCGCAGCCTCCCCCCGATCTCGGGGACCGAGCTCGCCGCCGTCGATTGGGACGATCTCTTCGAGCGGCTCACGGACGACGACGACGCTTCCTGAACGGCGTCGCGAACCGATGCGCCGAACCACCGCTCACGGGCACGCACGCGAATGATGTATAATCCGCGCGCCTCAACGGCTGGCTTGCCTCTCACGGGCTTGCAGTTCCCGAGCGTACAGCACTGACACGGGGAAGCTGCGCCTCACGGATTGTTCACGACTCACGGATGATTCGAGCACGACTCCTTGACGAGTCACGGCTCACGGATGGATGGGAGAAGACGCATGGATCCCGCGACCCTGAAGTACTCGACCTCGCACGAATGGGCTCACGTCGACGGCGACGTCGCGACCGTGGGAATCTCCGACTACGCGGCGAAGCACCTCAGCGACCTCGTGTACTTGGACCTCCCGGAGGTCGGCGACATCGTGACTGCCGGCAAGCCGTTCGGTGAGATCGAATCCGTCAAGGCCGTTTCCGACCTCAACGCGCCGGTCTCGGGCGAAGTCGTCGAGGTGAACACCGAGCTCCCCGACTACCTCGAGCGCATCGCGGACAGCCCGTTCGACGAAGGGTGGATGATCAAGATCAAGCTCACCGACGCCGGCGAGCTCGATGCTCTCGTCGACCACGAGGCTTACCAGAAGCAGTGCGAAGCGGCCGAGAAGAAGTCCTGACGGTCGAGCGCGCCTGACTGGTGTCGTGGCTGGCGCCTACTCGGATTTGACACCTGCTCGATCTTGCGTCTGCCCGAATTTCGGCGTCTGCCTGAATTCTGGCGCCGACCCGAATCTCGCGCTGCTCGAACTTAGCGCCTGCTCGAATCCGGTACCCTGCCCGATCGCACTCGCGTTCGACCGCGGCGCGAGTTCAGCTCGACGCTTCGGCGGCATCGACGGTCACGAGCTGCTCTCCGACCGACACGGTCTGCTTGGGCTCGACGTGGACCTTCGTGACGGTACCGTTGGCCGTCGAACGCACTTCGTTCTCCATCTTCATCGCTTCGACGACGAGCAGCGGGTCCCCGACGTTGACGGGCGCGCCCGGCTCGACGAGTACACGCACGACGATCCCCGCCATCTGACTGACGACGGAGCGCGGCCCGCTCTCGCTCGAACTCTGTCGACGCGTGCGCCGAACCGCTCGTTCGCGATCGGTCTCGACACGCACCCGGACGCTCTCGCGCTCGGTCTGCACGTCGATGTCGGATCCCTCGCCTCGAGCGACGACACGATGCGACCGCCCGTCGACGAGGATCGACGACGCGCCGCCCGGGAGTCTCACCGCATCGACCGTGTACTTGCGCCCCTCGCCGTCGCGGAGCTCGAAGCCGCCGCCTTCGAGCTCGGTCAGCTCGAACGGCATCGTATCCTCTTCACCGAACTTCACGTGGTATTTCATCACCGCCACCTTCCGTGGAGTCGTCAGGAACCGAAGCTTCCGCGCATCGCGCGGCTTCGCCCTTCCCGTATCCAAGCCGACTCGGTCTCGACCGCCGCACCGCCATCGGACGCCCCGAGCGAGAGGCCGTCGCGTCGATGCGCGCGATGCGACTCGAGCACGGCCGCGATCGCCGTAAGGCGCCGTGATTCGTCGTCGGTCGTATCGGCGTCGCGCGCGAGGAACCGCGCGAGATACGACGTGTCGTAGCCGTCGTTGCGGAACTCGTCGTCCTCCACGACGCGCCGCAAGACGTCGCGCGTCGTGCGGATTCCGGCGATCTGCAGCTCGCGAAGCGCCGCGCTCATCTTGTCGAGCGCGGCCGTACGCGTTTCGGCATGCGCGACCACCTTCGCCACGAGCGGATCGTAGTAGAGCGTAACGGCGTACCCGACGCGCAAGTCGGTGTCGACGCGCACTCCGGAACCGCCCGGCAAGTGAAGGCTCGAGACTTCGCCCGTCGACGGAAAGAAGTCCGCCTGCGGATCTTCGGCGCAAATCCGCGCCTCGACGGCGTGCCCCAGCATGGGGATTGCGTCTTGTTCGATTCCGAGCGGTTGGCCCGCCGCGATCGCGATCTGCAGCTTCACGAGATCGATCCCCGTGATCATCTCCGTGACGGGATGCTCGACCTGCAGTCGCGTGTTCATCTCGAGGAAGTAGAAGTCGTCCCCCGCGACGAGGAACTCGACCGTCCCGAGGGATTCGTATTCGATGCCGTCCGCGATCCGCAGCGCGGCTTCCGTCATGCGGTCGCGAAGGTCACCCGAGATCGCGGCCGGTGCCTCTTCGATGAGCTTCTGATGGCGCCGCTGCACACTGCACTCGCGCTCGTAGAAGTGCACCGAGTTGCCATGGGAATCGCGCGCGATTTGCACTTCGACGTGCCGCGCCGACGTCAGGCACTTCTCGAGGTAGACCTCACCGTTGCCGAACGCCGTTCGAGCTTCCGACGTGGCGGTCTCGAACGCCGAGCGAACGTCCTCGGCGCGCTCGACGATTCGCATTCCCTTGCCGCCACCGCCGCCGACGGCTTTCAGCATCACCGGGAATCCGATCGAACGCGCTTGCGCATCGATCTCCTCGGCCGAGAGCGACTCGCCGAGCGTCCCCGGGATCAGCGGCACGCCGAGTCGCTCGGCCCCGCGCCGCGCCTCGAGCTTGTCGCCCATCGCCGCGATCGCGCGCGAGCTCGGACCGATGAAGCGCACTCCCGCCGATTCGCACGCACCGGCGAACTCGGCATTCTCGGCCAGGAACCCGTATCCCGGGTGAACGCCGTCGACACCGATCGACTGGGCGAGCTCCAGGTACGCGGGAATCTTGAGGTAGCTCTCGGGCGGGCTCGGCGGCCCGATACAGTACGCCTCGTCGGCGAGCTGCACGTGAAGTGCCTCGCGATCGGCCTCGGAGAAGACCGCGACGGAGGGAATGCCGAGTTCTCGGCACGCGCGGATGATCCGCACGGCAATCTCGCCACGATTGGCGACCAAAATCTTGCGGAACAAGCGCTTACCTCCGCTATCCCATCGCGTCGCAAGGAGATCGCCCGACGACGCCACCGGCCGCCCGCGGCGAGGAGGATCCGCGCGCCCCCGCCCGAGCGGCGCGCGATTATAGCGATCCGCCCGGACACGGGCAAACGGGCCGCTGCAGGCGTTTGCGGCACCGAAGCCTCGATGTATACTCCGGGGTTTGCCGTAGGGACTCCGCAGGCGGAGCGCGAGTCCGTTCGAGCGGCCCCCTTCGTTCCCATCCCGCGCCGAGGATCAAGCAGACATGTCGGAAGTCGAGAACGCCGAAGAAACCGTCGCCGAAGCCGTTCCCGAAGTGCTCCCGCAGCTCGAGAAGCTCGCGTCGATGACGCCCGCGCAAGTGCTCGAAGTTCGCGTCACGGCGCTCATGCATCCCGAGGAGCGCAAGAAGGTCGATCGACACGTCGCCGAGATCGATCCCGCGAGCGACCCGCTGCGACACGGCACGCTGCAGTGGATGATCGGCAACCACGACAAGGCCGTCTCCGCCCTCGCCGGTTCGCACGACGGCAAGCTCGCCGGATACGTCTACGCGAAGGCCCTCGACGAATCGCGCCGCGTCGCCGACGCGCGCAAGGCTCTCGACGAGCTCGCCCCCTCGGCCGACGACGTCGAAGCGAAGACTCTCCAACTCGACTGCATCGCGAAGCTTCGCGATTTCGACACGCTCCAGAAAGAGGTCGAGTCGCTCGAGAAGCCGTGGAAGGATCGCGGCGAGTACTTCTACTTCAAGGGCATCCTCGCCGAGAACGACGGCGACTACGAAGAAGCGGAAGACCTCTACGAAAAGGCCCTTTCGCTATCGCCCGACAACACCAACGCGATGTTCCGACTCGCCTACCGCTTCGACATGCGAGGCGAAGACGAGATGGCGATGGAGTTCTACGAGCGCTGCACGCGCGCGCACCCGCCGCACGTGAACGCGTTCATGAACCTCGGCGTGATGTACGAAGACACGGGCAAATACGACGATGCCATCACGTGCTTCAAGCGCGTCCTCCAGTACGATCCGACGCACGCCCGCGCACGACTCTTCCTCAAGGACGCGGAAGCGTCCAAGACCATGTACTACGACGAAGACGAGGAGAAGAAGGAAGATCGTCTCAACCAGATCCTGCGCATCCCCGTCACCGATTTCGAACTCTCGGTGCGAAGCCGAAACTGCCTCGAGAAGATGAACCTGCGCACGCTCGGCGACCTCATCAAGATGACCGAGGCCGAGCTGCTCGCGTTCAAGAACTTCGGCGAGACGTCGCTCGCCGAGATCAAGGAGATCCTCGCGAGCAAGGGCCTCCGACTCGGAATGGCGCGCGAGTTCGAATCGGATTCGGGCACGACCGAATCGGCGACCCAGCGCTCGCGCTCGGAGCCGCAATCGGGCGACGTCGAGAGTCGGCCGATCAGCGACCTCGAGCTCTCGGTCCGCAGCCGCCGCGCGATGGCCGTGCTGTCGATCCACACGATCGGCGACCTCACGCGTTTGAGCGAAGACGACCTCAAAGGCGTCAAGAACTTCGGCGCGACGTCGCTCAACGAGATCAAGAAGAAGCTCGAAGAGCTCGGCCTCTCCCTCGGCTCCTGAGCACGGTCTGAACGCGGATGTACGACTACTTCGTCGGGACGCTCGTCGAGAAGGGTCCGATGCACTGCGTGCTCGACGTCGGCTCGGACGGCCGATCGATCGGCTATGCGTTCACGGTGTCGCTTCCGTGCTCGACCGGGTTCACGGTCGGTGACACGACGAAGCTCTTCGCGCATCTGCACGTCCGTGAGATCGAGCAGAAGCTCTTCGGCTTCTCGAGCCGTGAAGAGCGTTCGATGTTCCACCTGTTGCTCACGGTTTCGGGCGTCGGTCCCGGTCTCGCGATCAAGCTTCTCTCGGGCTGTCCGCACGAAGAGCTCCGCCGCGTGATCCAGACCGAAGACCTCGTGCGTCTCAAGAAGGTGCGCGGCGTGGGCGCGAAGACGGCCCAACGGATCATCGTCGATCTCAAGGACACGATCAGCGCGCTGCTCGCCTCCCAGACCGAAGCACGCCAAGCCGCCGAGCCCGACGGTCCGCCCGTCCCGACCCACATTCTCGAAGATGCGTTGCTCGCGCTCCTCGCGCTCGGCTATCCGCGCGCGACCGCCGAGAAGGCTCTCCAGAAGGCACGCAACGAGGGACCGTTCGACCGCGCCGACGCTTGGGTCCGCGAGGCGCTACGGCAGCTCTGACGCGACCGCCGCCGTACCGCGCCGCACGAACGTGGCGAGACCGAACGTGTGAGCCGCGCCCGACTCGAGCAGCGAACGCAATCAACGAACGCGATCAGCCCGCGGTCGAACGCAGGCGCCGCTGGTACGTGAGCCACACGAGCAGGGCCGAGACGTCCGCCGGGGACACACCCGAAATCCGCGAAGCCTGGCCGAGCGTTCGCGGTCGAATGCGGCCCAGCTTCTCGACGGCTTCACGGCGCAACGTCGGCACGGTCGCGTAGTCGATCGCTTCCGGAATCTCGGAGTCTTCCATCGATCGCGAGCGCTCGACGTCCGCGCGCTGCCGCTCGATGTATCCCGAGTACTTCACCTCGATCTCCACTTGTTCGGCCTCGTCGGAGTCGAGCTCGAGATCCGCGAGCGCGGGATGGGCTTCCATGAGAGACTCGAGCGTCGTTTCGGGCCGGCGCAAGATCTTCGCGAGCGCGACGCCTTCGTCGTGCGTCGACTCCAACCTCTCGACCGCGCGCGCGACGGCGCGCTCCTTGCGATCGAGTCGTTCGACGAATCGATCGTCGATGAGCCCGAGTGCTCGGCCGTGGCGCATCAAGCGTCGATCCGCATTGTCCTGACGCAGTAGCAACCGGTACTCGGCCCGCGACGTGAACATCCGATACGGTTCGCGCGTCCCGAGCGTCACGAGGTCGTCGATGAGAACACCGATGTACGCCTCCGCGCGCCCCAACACGAACGCCCCCTCGCCCGTCGCGAAGCGCGCCGCGTTGACGCCCGCCATGAACCCTTGCACGGCGGCTTCTTCGTAGCCCGACGTTCCGTTGACCTGCCCGGCGAGATACAACCCGTCGACGCCCTTCACCGACAGCGTCGGCGACAAGCACACCGGGTTCACGTAGTCGTACTCGACCGCGTACCCGTACTGAAGGATCTCCGCTCGCTCGAGGCCGCGGATGCTCCGGACCATGCGCACCTGATCCTCCGCCGGGATACTCGTCGAGATCCCGTTGCAATACACCGACTCGGTGTCGAGGCCTTCGGGTTCGAGGAACACCTGGTGGCGGTCTTTGTCCGGGAAGCGCACGATCTTGTCTTCGACCGAGGGACAATAGCGCGGCCCGACGCCTTGGATGATGCCCGCGTAGAGCGGCGACCGAGGCAAGCTCTCGCGCAGAATCTCGTGGGTCGTGGCGTTCGTGTGGGTGAGCCAGCACTCGATCTGCGGCATCGCGCCTGCCGACTCGGAACGATACGAAAACCGGCACGGCTGCGGATCCCCGGGTTGTCGT
>JAUIME010000982.1 GCA_030433195.1 bacterium | reverse complement strand
CGAGGATCGCGTCGTAGTTGCGTTGATCGAGGATCAACGCGCCGTCGTGGCGCAGCGCCGAGTAGCACTCCGAGAGCGCCTTGCGTCGGTCGCGCTCGGCGAACATGTGCGTGAACGAGTTGCCCAGGCAGATTACCGCGTCGAAGCGTCCGTGGATGTCACGGTTGAGCCAACGCCAGTCGGCCTGCACCGTGCGGAGCACGTGGCCGCGCTTCTTCGCGTTTTCGAAGGCCTTCGACAGCATGTGCGGGCTGCCGTCGGCGCTCACGACCTGGAAGCCGGCTTCGATGAGTCGGACCGAGTGGAATCCCGTCCCCGTGGCGACGTCGAGGACGCGCTGGACGTTGCGGGCGCGCAGCAGATCGATGAAGAAGTCGCCTTCGCTCTGGGCTCGCTGATCCCAATCGATCAGGTCGTCCCATTTCTCGACGAAGCCGCGGACGTACTCGTCGGTATACTTGTCGGTATCTCGAACCGCGGTGGGATCCTTGCCGTAGCGCTGCGGCTCGTAGGCGAGGAGATCTTCGGTCGTTCGGCCGGTCGTCGCGGCGCTGCGATCGGGGGTTCGGTCGGGTCGGGTGTCACTTTCGGTCATCGGACCTCGTGGAGTCGGGGTTTTTGCCTTCGCGGGCACCGTGTCGGCGCCGCCAGGCGTCTCCAGGCAGCTTTTTTTTTCGATGCAAAGCATTGCGAGTCGGGGATTTTCGAGCGATTCTCCCTTTCTCGGTGGTTTCGGAACGTCTGAGGGTATCAAATCATGGATGAGAATCTGTTGAGTGCAAAGGATTCGGGCTCGTCGGACGGCATGTTGAGCCGAATCGAACCCGAGCTCGTGGCCGCGATTCGCAGGATCGTGCGGGCCGTGGACTTACACTCGCGGCGCCTCGTCGAAGAGTTCGGGCTGACGGGGCCTCAACTCGCCGCGCTCCAGGCCGCCGAGCGCACTCCCGGCGCCTCTCCGAGCGCCATCGCGAGGGTCGTGCATCTCAGCCATGCGACCGTAACGGGGATCCTTCACCGACTTTCGGAGCGTGGACTCGTCGAGCGTCGGAAATCGCCGACCGATCGACGCGGCGTCCAGGTCTTCGTGACCGACGCCGGCTCTCGCCTTCTCGAGCGGGCTCCTTCGCTTCTGCAGACGCGTTTTCGCGAGGAGTTCGGGCGTCTGGAGGCCTGGGAGCGCCTGATGATCTTGTCGGTGCTCGAGCGGGTCGGGCGCCTCATGGAGAGCCCGGTGCCGGCGCCGGGCCAAGGCCCGACCGTCGGGTTGAGCGAGATGCTCGCCGATGCCGCGCTGGCGGCCGGCGGGGATCCCGTGATCGACGACGAGACCGACGCGGGCGACTCCATCGCGAACTGAAGGGTCGCGAACTGAAGGGTCGCGA
>JAUIME010000243.1 GCA_030433195.1 bacterium | reverse complement strand
GATTCCGGGAGTCGACCTCGTGGTGGGGACCGATCGCAAGTACCGGCTCGCCGAGTTGGTGGCCGAAGCCGAACGCGCGGCGTGTGAAGCTCCGCATCTCGATGTCGACGCCGCCGCATCGGCATCGGTGCCGCGCGTTGAAGTCGCGTCGCGCCCCGACAACGGCGCGTTCGACTACGCGGGGGCGGGGCACTACCCGCACACGACGCGCGCGAACGTGAAGATCCAAGACGGTTGCGACTTCTGCTGCGCGTTCTGCATTCTGCCGCGCGTGCGCGGGAAGGCGCGTTCGAGACGATTCGGGGACATCCTCGCCGAAGGGGCCGAGTTGGTCCGGCGCGGGCATCGCGAGCTCGTCGTGACGGGCGTCAACGTCGGGACGTATGCGTTCGAGGAATCCACCGTCGCCGACGTCGCGCGTGAGCTCGCCGGGATCGACGAGGGGATCCGCGTGCGCGTTTCGTCGATCGAGCCGACGACGGTGCCGGACGATCTCCTCGCATGGATGGCCGAGTCGCCGCAGGCGTGTCGACATCTTCATCTGCCGCTGCAGTCAGCCGACGACGCGATTCTCGAGCGGATGCGGCGCGTGTACACGTTCGCGGACTACGCCTCGTTCGTCGAGCGTGCGGTGGCTCGCGTCCCGCACCTCGGGCTCGGGACCGACGTGGTCGTCGGCTTTCCGGGCGAGACGGATGCGGCCTTCGAGGCGACGCTGCGTGCGGTCGAGGCGCTGCCGTTCGCGTACGTCCACGTCTTCCCGTATTCGGACCGACCGAAGACGGTGGCCGACCGGCTCGGCGACAAGGTCCATTCGCGAACCATCAAGGAACGAGCCGAGCGACTGCGCACGGTTGCCGCTGCCAAGCGGGACGCGTTTCTGGCGGGTCTCGTGGGCCGAACCGAACGGGTCTTGTTCGAGACCGTCGATCGAGATGGGCTGCGCAAGGGGCTCACGGGATCGTACGCGCGTGTCGGGATCGATCCCGAAGCGGCGGCCGAGAACGATTGGGTTTTCGTACGCATCACCGGAGTCGACCATCGCGGACGGGAGCCGTTCCTGACCGGGGAGGTGCGCTCTTCGAAGCACGACGCGGACGGGGCTTCGCGTATCGGCGAGCCGGTCAGCGTTTCGACGAGGACGAGGGCATGACGACGACATCACCGGTCGCCGCCGGGGCGCAGGCCGCCCCGAAGCACGCGGGCAAGGTCCACGTGCAGACGTACGGCTGCCAGATGAACGAGTACGACAGCGAGCTCGTGAAGACGCTTCTCGACAAGTGCGGCTTCGAGCTCACGGCCGACGAGCGTGAGGCGGGCATTCTGCTCATCAACACGTGTGCCGTGCGTGAGACGGCGCACACGCGAATCTACGCGCGCCTCGGCGATCTCACGGCCGAGAAGAAGCGCGGTAGCGGGCGCGTTGTCGGGATGCTCGGATGCATGTCGCAAAACTTGCAAGACGAGCTGCTCGAGAAGTTCCCGGCCGTCGATTTCGTGTGCGGTCCCGACTCGTATCGCGACCTTCCGGGCCTCATCGATCGCGCGCGAACCGGCGGCGAGCGGGGAGCGGCCGTCGAACTGTCGGAGTACGAGACCTACGAAGACATCGCGCCGACACGCGTCGAGGGTGTCAACGGCTGGATCGCGATCATGCGCGGGTGCGACAAGTTCTGCACGTTCTGCGTCGTGCCGTACACGAGGGGGCGCGAGCGCTCGCGCGATCCGCAGGGGATCGTCGACGAAACGCAGCGCCTCGTCGATGCGGGATACAAGCAAGTCACGCTGCTCGGTCAGAACGTGAACTCGTATCGGCACGACGACACCGATTTCGCAGCGCTCATGGAGCGCGTGGCCGAAGTCGGAATCCCGCGCGTTCGCTTCACGTCGCCGCACCCGCGAGACTTCCCGATGCACTTGCTCGAGGTCATCGCGCGACACGACAACCTGTGCAAACAGATCCACCTGCCGCTGCAATCCGGGAACGACCGCGTCTTGCGCAAGATGAACCGCAAGTACACGCGCGACGAGTTCCTCGCGCTCGCGGAGCGCATTCGCGAGACGATCCCCGGCGTCGCGCTGTCGACCGACATCATCTGCGGCTTCCCGGGCGAGACGGACGCCGAGTACGAAGACACGGTCGACCTCGTGCGGCGCGTCGCGTTCGAGTCGGCGTACACGTTCAAGTACAGCGAGCGCAAGGGCACGATCGCGGCGAAGCTCCACGCCGACGACGTCCCCGAGGCCGTGAAGTCCGAGCGCGTGACGAATCTCGTGCGGATCCAGCGTGAGATCCAGCATCGCTGGAATCGTCGCTTCCTCGGCAAGACGATGCGGGTGCTCGTCGAAGGCACGTCGAAGAAGGATCCGACGATGTGGCGCGCGCGTACGGATCACAACGTCATCGCCGTGTTCCGCGACCCGGCGATTCGCGTCGGCGATCTGTGCGACGTGCGCGTCGACGAGGTGACGCCCAACACGCTCATCGGCGAGCGCGTCGAAATCGATGGCTGACGACGTCGCGCGGATCTGCCTCTGGTCGGGCCCCCGCAACGTCAGCACAGCATTCATGTATTCGTTCGCGCAGCGCGCCGACACGCGCGTCGTCGACGAGCCTCTCTACGCGCACTACCTGACGGTGTCGGGCGTCGATCACCCAGGACGCGACGAAGTGCTCCGTTCGCAATCGAACGACGGCGACGCGGTGGTTCGCGACGTGGTCCTCGGTCCGTGCGATCGTCCGGTGTTCTTCCAGAAGCACATGGCGCATCATCTGGTCGGGATTGATCGAGGCTTCTTCGATCGCGTTCGGCACGTGCTGCTCGTACGCGACCCGCGCGAAATGCTGATGTCGCTCGTACGCAACATCCCCGAGCCGACGATTCGCGACACCGGTCTCGCCACGCAGACGGAGCTTCGCGACGATCTGCATCGCCGTGGTCTCGCGGCTCCGGTCGTCGATTCGCGGCTCTTGCTCGAGAATCCCGAGGGCGTTCTCGGCTCGTTGTGCGATGCGCTGTCGATTCCGTTCGATCCCGCGATGCTGCATTGGGAGGCCGGCGCGCGCTCCGAGGACGGGGTTTGGGCGCCGCACTGGTACGCGAGCGTTCACGCCTCGACGGGGTTCGCTCCGTATCGTGCGAAGGAGGAACCCGTTCCGCCGAGGCTCGAGCCGCTACTCGCCGAATGTCTCGAGCACTACGAACCGCTGCATGCTGCGGCGGTGCGTGCGTGAGCGGTTCGCGAGGGCTCGTCGTCGGGATCGACGCGCGGCTCGCGGTAGCCCGAGGGCGCGGATGGGGACGCTACGCGGCCGATTTCTTGATGGAGTTGGCCTGTTCGAGCGAAGTTCCGAGGATTCGGGTCGTGCTGCCCGACACGAGCGGTGCAAGAGCCCTGGCCGAAGACGTTCTCGCTCGGGTGCGGTCGACGGCCGCAGATACGCGATGCGTGGGCGAGGAGCGTCCCGATTGGCGTGTCGTCCACGACCGGTTCGAGTTGTCGCCCGGCGACGCCTATCTCGATCGCGCGCTCGATGCCGAAGATCCCGTGGGCCTGTTCGGCGACGTCGATGTGGTGCACTCCCTCACGCGGTTCGCTGTTCCGACGGTCGCGCCGCGAGTGGTGGCTACGGTGCACGACGTCGCGCCGCTCGCGTGTCCTCCGTACAAGCGTGAGACGCTTGCGATGACGTGTCGTGCCCTCGACGGACTGCGTCGAGCCGATGCGATGCTTCTTGCCGTCTCGGAGGCGACGCGGCGCGATCTCGTCCAACGCGCGAGCTTCGAAGAGGCGATGATCGACGTGGTGCCGCCGGGGGTCTCCGAACGGTTCCTGGCGAGTACGGTCGCACTCGAACCGGCCGCGGAACCCGAACTGCTGACGGTCGGGGGAGCCGGCGAGAACAAGAACCTCGCTCGACTCGTCGAGGCGGTCGCGATCCTGCGCTGCTCCCGTCCGGTTCGCCTCACGATGGTGGGCGCGCGTGCGTGGGGGTATCGGGAGTTGCTGGGTGAGCTCGACCCCTCGCTTCGCGATGCGACTTGGATTCGACATCTCGACTATGTCGACGACACGCGGTTGTCCGAATTGTACCGGCGATCGGTCGTCGTGGTTCCGTCGCTGCACGAGGGATTCGGCTTGCCCGTCCTCGAAGCGATGGCGAGCGGTGCGACCGTGGCGTGTTCGGACATCCCCGTGTTTCGCGAAGTGGCCGGGGAGGTCGCGTTCCGTTTCGACCCTCGTGATCCATCCGCGATCGCGCGCGTTCTCGCGGAAGCGCTCGACGATCCCGAGCGCCGCGAGGATCGTATTCGTCGCGGCAGCGAGCGGGCGCGGCGGTTCCGCTGGGATCGAACGATCGCGCAGGTCGTGGAGCGTTACGCGCGGGCCATGTCACGACCGAAAAGCTCGGCTGTGGCGACGACCGCCGACCGGGGCAGCGCCTCGACCCGCGTGCGAGTCCGACACGGAGAGCCCATGGATGTGGCGACGATCGCGTTCAGCTCGGCGCACGACGCTGCGAACGATCACTTCGACTTGATCGATCGGCTTCTGTCGAGTCTCTTCGAGCGGACCGACCCGACGCGGTTCCGATTGCACGTGGGGTGCAACGACGTTTCCCCGCGCGTTCGCGACCGGATCGATTCCTTCGCGTTGCGATGTAGCGTGCGCATCGTTGAAGGCGATGCGCATCGCGACGGTTCCGGGGCCACGGCTTATCCGAAGTACCCGCTCATGCGACGGTTGCTGGCCGGTGTGCGGTCTTCGTGGTTCGTCTGGTTCGATGACGACTCGTACGTCACGAGATCGGACTGGCTCGATGCACTCGTCGAACGAATCCGAGAGGCTGAACAGGGCCGGGCGATCGGTGTGGATCAGCCTGGAGCGGCCGCTGCCGCGACCGGTGGAGTAGCCCAATTCGGAAAGCTCGCCGACGCGCCGATGATGAACCCGCCACCGGGCTGGATCGAGCGGGCATCGTGGCGAGATCCCGGCATGTCCCATGAAACCGTCACTCTCGACGACGGCACCTCGAGAATCGTGTGTCCGTTCGTCGTGGGCGGCTTCTTCGCGATGCGGTCGGACGCGATGCGGCGCGCCGACGTTCCCGATCCGCGCTTGTTCCACAACGGCGGCGACTGGACGACGGGCTTGGCGCTGGCCCACAAGGGATACTCGGTCGCGGACCATCGCTACGGAGTCGCGATCAACGACGCACCCCGTCGCGGCATCCACGCCGATCGTTGGTATCCACCGGGCCGAGCCGCAAAGATGCAGGAGGCGGCGATCCGAGCGGATCAGTGCCGTTTCGACGAGGCGACTTCGACACCAACCCAGAGGACGACGACATGACCCCCGCTTCACGCCCGAAACCGACGCTTCCCGATCCGCGCAACGCCGACATCCAGGTGTGGGTCGGGGAGGGGCTCGTCCCGCGAGCCGAGGCGAAGGTCTCGGTCTTCGACAGCTCCGTGCAGGGCGGGGATGCGGTGTGGGAGGGACTCCGCATCTACGACGGCGGGATCTTCCGGCTGCAGACGCATCTCGATCGCATGTTCGCGTCGGCGCGCGCGATGGCGTTCGCCGAAGTCCCGAAGCGCGAGTTCGTCGTCGACGCGATCACGAAGACGCTGCGTGCCAACGGCATGCGCGACGGCGCGCACATCCGCCTCACCCTCACGCGCGGCGAGAAGGTCACCTCCGGCATGAGCCCGCACTTCAATCAGTCGGGGCCGTGCCTGATCGTGCTCGCCGAGTGGAAGGCGCCCGTGTACGACGCCGGCGGCATCCGACTCGTGAGCTCGGCCATCCGGCGCAATCCGCCGCAGTGCGTCGACTCGAAGATCCACCACAACAACCTCATCAACAACATCCTCGCGAAGATCGAGGCCAACGTAGCGGGCGTCGATGACGCGATCATGCTCGACGTCGAGGGGTACGTCGCCGAGACCAACGCGACGAACCTGTTTCTCGTGCGTGGCGGCACGCTGCACACGCCGCTCGCCGATCATTGCTTGCCCGGAGTGACGCGCGGCGTCGTACTCGAGCTCGCGCGGACCCACGGCATCGCGGCCGCCGAGCGACGCGTTTCGCTCTCCGAGTTCCACAGCGCCGACGAGGTCTTCACGACGGGCACCATGGGCGAACTCTCACCCGTCCTCGAGATCGACGGACGCACGATCGGGACCGGCCCCGGACCGGTTACCCACAAGCTCCGATCCCTCTACGCCGAGATCGTCGCGCGCGAAACCGAGCCCCTCGACATCTGAGCCGGGCCACGTTCGACGATCCGGCGTGGATCCGGTCGAGCTTCGCTCGCCTTTGGGGAACGTTACAAAGCACGCGGTTCTGCACTCCCAAACGGTCCGCCGACTGGAATATCTTCGTGCGAGCACTCGCAATGACTCGACTCTCGCCGCGACAGCTGTTCTGCGATAGAATCGACTCAAGGCAATCTTGGGGAGACCGCATGAACGGACTACTTAGCCTTCTCGTGTTCTTGCTCGTCGGGGTGTCAGCGCTGGGAGCGGAGCTCCACGTGCCGCAGCAGTTCTCGTCGATTCAGAGCGCAATCGACGCTTCCTCCGATGGCGACGTGATTTGGGTGAGTCCTGGCGAATATGTCGAGAACATCGACTTTCGCGGTAAGGCCATCCGAGTTGCCTCGCTCGGTGGAGCTTCGGTGACCACGATAGACGGTGGGGGAGTCTCGTCTGTCGTCACGTTCAAGGGATTCGAAGGTCCCGAATCCGTGCTCGAGGGTTTCACCTTGGTCAACGGCGTCGGGCAGTCATTTGCCGGAACCACTGACCTACTTGGAGGTGGAGTCTTCTGCGCGCTTGCGAGCCCCACCATCCGAAACAACACTTTCGTTGCGAATACAGCAAATCTCGGTGGGGCAATCGCTTGCTGGCCGAAGTCTTCCGCTCGAATTGTTGGCAACACGATACGCGAGAACACAGCGACTTCCTGTCGCAGGGGCGAGGCATGCGGAGGAGGGGGGATATTCATCGATGGATGTGACGGTGTCGTTATCCGATCGAACACCATCACCGAGAACCTCGCTTTCGACCAAGCGGGGGCGATACTCGTCGTGTCCTCCACCAACGTCACTGTCATTCGGAATCGGATTCTCTCTAACGACGGTCGGAATGCTGTTCTGGTAGACAGAAGTTCCGAGATCGAGGTCTCTTCCAATGAGTTCTCGCACAGTCTCCCGGAAAGCTCAGAGCTGCTCCAGTGCGTGGATACTCACGATATTGCAGTCCGCCGAAACCGATTTCTCGGACCGGGGACGGCGATCGCGTTCAATACGCAGGCTTCCGGGCGGATTACTGCGTGCTTGTTCCTGGGGGGCGCAAACGCAATCAAGGCAACGGGCGAAGCAAGCC
>JAUIME010000242.1 GCA_030433195.1 bacterium | reverse complement strand
ACCCCACCGAGCGACATGAGCACTTCGCCGCCGGGCCCGCCGCCGCGACACACCCCCAGAGCGATAAAAGCCGAGCCCGGCGACGAATCGCCGGGCTCGGCCCGAATGGATACTACACATAGTCTCGATCGTTCGAGACCGCTTCCCAACAGTGTGAAACGTTAGGGGAGCGACGTCTGCGGATCGAGGTCGCCACCGAGGAACTCGATGCCGTCGACGGTTCCACGATAGTGGAGCGCGTGACCGGCGGCGAAGTCCGACGCGGTGATGAACTGCGCGAAGACACCGAGCAGCGGCGCGATCGCCTGCGTCGAGTCGTCGTCCATGAGGACGGGGTTCCCCGCACCGTCGATGATGCGGTCGCCCGTGATGGACGCCCAACCCGTTTCGATCACACCCTGACCCAACTCGTTGTCGTCTCCGCCCAGGTTGGCGACGATAGCGGAAATTTCGCTAAGCGCACCTTGCCACCAGCAAGTGATTCGATCACTACGCGAGAACTTCTCTTCGATGTTGTTCCAGAAGAGGTAGCGGATTTCCGCTTCGTAGTCGCGGCCAGCCGTCGTCATGAGCGTCAGCTGGTTCGTGAAGGCGGCAGTTTCCTGGAAGAACGAGTCGATGAAGAGCTCACGCGGGAAGACGTCGTACTCGTTGCCGTCCCAGTCGATCGCACCGTCATCGTCACCGTTGTCGGCATCCGGGCTGTCGAGATCACACGCATCGGCCGAATCGCCGATACCACGGAACGAGTACGGCGTGTACGACCACAGGAAGTTGAGACCCGACTGCACGACGATCGTCGAGCCGATCAGGTAATCGAAGTCGACGAGACGATCGAGGTCGGACGGATCCACGGCGCTGACGACCAAGAAACCCTTGTCCTGCTCCGGGTTGTGGAGGTCGGCGAGGACGCAGAGCGTGTCGCCCGGCGTCAGGTACTCGTAACGGTCGAACTCGTTCCACGTCTCACCATCGATGTACTGATAGTGGACGAAGATGTCGCCTTCGCGATAGTCGGTCTCATCGCAGTAGATCGTGCTGTCGTTGAGGTTCGTGACGCAAACGACGGTTCCAGCACCGGGCGACGAATCGTACAGCGGGAACACGAGAACACTGCCCGGCTGCAGGTGGGCCGGCTGAGCCATCGCGACGTGCGAGGCCGCCAACACCATGACAGCGAGCATGACAAGGCTGAGAGCCTTCTTCATGGAACGCCTCCTAGGCAAATAAAGAGGAAGTGGAGTGACTTGGGAGCCGGCAGCTCCCGAAAGAATACGGGTCTTTTTTGATCTGGAAACAGATGCAACATCAGCAAGACGAGCGTGCGCCGAACGTCCGGAACACGACTTCGATGGGAGTTCCTTGGCAAGTCGTGGACCAGAATCGCAACGCACGTTGTTGTGGAATTCGCAATCCCGATCGGCGTTCGCACTTAGCGAATTATCGAGGAGTCGGTGGACATCGGGGGCGAGCTTGGAATGTCGAAGAAACTCGACGATTGCGCGTCGAACGATCTCGACGACTCGACGAGATGTCGATTTTTTTGAACACGCTCGACGCGACACGAAGGCGGCCGGACGGGGTGCACGGCGCGTTCGGTTGCGCCTCGCAGGCGTGAGCGTTACACTCCCCGCCCGACCCGGAGGAATCCCGCCGTTGCCCGACTCTCCCGCCACGTTCGACCAGCAAGCCGACTCCTTCGACGCGCGCGCGGGGCTCCCCGCTGCCGCCGCGAAGGCCGTCGCGGCGGCCGTCGTCGAGCTCGCCGCGTCACACGCGAAGGCGTGCGGCGCCTCCCGCGCTCGCGTCCTCGAGTTGGGCGCGGGAACCGGCGAGATCGGGGTCGACGTCCGCGAGAGCGATACGGTCTACGCGGGGCTCGACCTCTCGCTGCCGATGCTACGGCGCTTCTCCGAACGCATCCACCGGGCCGCCGGCGACGAACCCCGTTCGACGGCTTGCCTGATCCAAGCCGACGCGTCGACGCGGTGGCCGATCGGCGACGCGACCACCCACACGGTGTTCGGCTCGCGTTCGCTGCACCTGCTGTCCGCAGAGCACGTCGTCGCCGAGTTCCGGCGGGTGGCCGCGCCGAGCGCGTGTCTCGTGATCGGGCGGACCGAACGCGATCCGGAAGGGCTTCGCGCGATCCTCCGCCGGGCGATGCACGAGCGGCTGCGCGAGCGTGGATTCGAAGCCCGACGTGGCGGCCGTCACGCACGGTCGCTCGCGCAGCTCGGCGTGACGATCGGCGCGCGCGCGCTCGACCGCGGCACGGTCGCCTCGTGGCGCGTCACGATCACGGCGCAGCAAGCGCTCGATTCGTGGCGCACGACCGGCGGACTCGGCGGCGTGACCCCGCCGCCTGCCGTGAAGGAAGGGATCTTGAACGAGCTCGAAGATTACGCGGGCAACCGATTCGGCGGCCTCGACGTCCCCATGGAATCCGAAGAGCGCTACATACTGGAAGGCATCGAGCTCGCGACTTGAGTCGCGACTCGCACCACCCCGACGAACCGAGAGAAACCATGAAATCCCATTCGATGCAGAGCGAGCTGCTGACCGAGCTCGGCAAACACCTCGTGACGGGGTCGCTCACCGACGACTCGATCCTCGCCGAGACCGGCAAGACCGATTCGGTGTCGATCCTCCCCGACTCGAACGTGATCAAGATCGGCGGCCAGAGCTTCATCGACCGCGGCCGCGCGGCGGTGTTCCCGATCATCGACGAAGTCGTCGAGAACCTCGGACGCCACGACATGATCATCGGCACCGGCGCCGGAACGCGTGCGCGCCACGCGTACAGCGTCGGCCTCGACCTCGGTTTGCCGACGGGCGTACTGAGCGTACTCGGGACGTTCGTCTCGATGCAGAATGCGCGCATGATCCACTACCTGCTCGCCAAGCACGGGATCCCGTTCATCGAGCCCGCGCAGTTCCCGCAGTTGCCGCTGTACCTCGCCGAGCGTCGCGCGTGCATCTTCTTCGGGATGCCGCCCTACACGTTCTGGCAGAAGAACCCCGCGGTCGGGCGCATCCCGCCGCACCGTACCGACACGGGCTCGTACCTCGTCTCGGAGGTCTTCGGCTCGCGCTCGATGATCTACATCAAGGACGAAAAGGGACTCTTCACGGCCGACCCGAAGAAGGACAAGAACGCGAAGTTCATCCCCGAGATCACCGTGAACGAGCTCATCGAGATGGATCTGCAAGACGTCGTCGTCGAGCGCGCGGTGCTCGAACTCATGCAGAACGCCGTGCGTCGGCGCTCGATCCAGGTCATCAACGGCCTCGAGAAGGGCAACCTCACGCGCGCCCTCGAAGGCGAGAAGGTCGGCACGATCATCACCGCGGACTGATCGAACACACCGACCGAATCGAACGAAACGACACAACCGAACGCTCGCCGCAACGCGGTGAACGATGGAGATCGAAACGATGAGCGACACGCCCGAAGCCGGCGGCACGAAGAAGCGCCACCATCTCGACTCGATGCTCATGCGCGAGAGCCTGCTCGACAAGGATCTGCAAGCGAAAACCGAGACGCCGGTCTTCCGCATGCTGCCCGAGACCCACGTCATGAAGATCGGCGGCCGCTCGATCCTCGACGCGGGGCGCGACGTGCTCTACCCCGTCGTCGACGAGCTCGTGAAGGCACTCGAAAACCACAAGCTCATCCTCGGCACGGGCGGCGGCGTGCGCAGTCGCCACGTGTTCTCGATCGCGGCCGACCTCGGCTTGCCGACAGGCGTGCTCGCACAGCTCGCACAGGCCGACGCGCTCGGCAACGCGCACATCCTCGGCACGCTCCTCGCGCCGTATGGCGTCGTCGCGATCCCCCCCGAGATCTTCGGGCACCTGCTGCCGCTCTTCATCCACTCGGTGCCGGGCGTCATCTTCAACGGCGTACCGCCCTACTCGATCTGGGAGCATCCGCCCGCAATCGGCCGCATCCCGCCGCACCGCACCGACGCCGGAAGCTTCCTGCTCGCGGAGTGCTTCGGCAGCAAGACGTACACGCTCGTCAAGAACATCGACGGCGTCTACGACAAGGATCCGAACCAGCACTCCGACGCCTCGCTCATCAAGGAGATCGGCGCCAAGGAGCTCCGCGAACGAAGCCTCGAAACGCTCCCGTTCGACCGGATCCTGCTCGACCTCCTCGACCACGCGCGGCTGTTGAAGAAGTTCCAGGTCATCAACGGCCTGAAGCCCGAGCTCATCGGGCGCGCACTCGCAGGCGAAGTCGTCGGAACCGTCGTCCACGCGGATTGAGCGCAGCACGGCATCGCGTGTGGCCGCACCCCCGCGAAACAGCTATCCTTGCGGGATGATACGGACGAAGCGGAAACGACCGGACCCGAGAGCGGATCGATCCGTCCACGGTGCTTGCATCGCTCTGCTCGTCGCGTCGTCGATGATCCTCATGCCGGGTTGCGGACGCTCGCCCGAGGTCGAGGGCGAAAGCGCGGAAGTCCTCGTGTTCGCGGCAGCAAGCCTTCGCGACGCCGTCGAGGACGTGGCGCGAGCCTTCGAGCGAGAGTATGCGACGGAGGGCTATTCGATCGTCGGCAACTACGCGGGTTCGAACGCGCTCGCGCAGCAGATCCGCGCGACGACGCGAGCGGACGTGTTCCTGAGTGCCAACGAAGCCTGGATGGACGACGTCCAGCAGGCCGGCCGCATCATGGCCGAGACGCGCACGGCGTTTCTCCAGAATCGCCTCGTCGTCGTCGTCGCGCAGCGAAGCGACCTCGTGATCGACGATCCGACGGACCTCGCAGCGCCATCCGTCCGGCACTTGTCGACGGGAGACCCCCAAGCCGTTCCTGCGGGCATCTATGCACGCAAGTGGCTAGAGTCGGTGCCGCACGACAGCGCCACGTTATGGACAGCCGTCGAGGAGCGCATCGTGCCGGGAACGAGCGTGCGTGCCGCGCTCGGGCTCGTCGAGTCCGACGAGCGTATCGCAGGCATCGTCTACGCGACCGACGCCGCGGCCTCCGAGAGGGTTCGCGTCGCCTATGAAGTGCCGCGTGAGGAAACCCCAGAGATCTCCTATAGCATCGCCCTGTTGCGCGACGGTCCGGCCCCGATCGCAGCGACCGAGTGGATCGACTTCTTGCTGAACGAAGACATCGCACGCGCGATCTTCGAGCAGCACGGTTTCGTGTGCACCACGCCGCCGGACCTGCTCGAGCAACTCCGTCGGATCGGCGGCTACCTCCCGTTCGACGATGAGTGACGCGACGCTTTCGGCTCTGAAGATGAGCGTGTTCGTCGCGTCGATCGCGACGGTCGTGGTGTGGATTCCCGGAACGCTGATCGCGTACGTGCTCGCGCGGCGCGAGTTCTTCGGGAAGCGGGTCGTGTCGACGCTGCTGCTCCTGCCGATGGTGCTGCCGCCGACCGCGGTCGGGTATCTGTTGCTGCGCATGCTCGCGACCGATGGTCCGCTCGGGCCCCGCACGCTCGGATTCGATCCCGGAATCTTGCTCACGTGGAAAGCCGCGGTGCTCGCGTCGGCGGTGATGGCGACGCCGCTCGTGGTGCGCACGGCGCGCGTCACGTTCGAAGGGATCGACCCGCGGCTCGAGTCGATGGCGCGCACGCTCGGGCACGGGCGACTGCGAACGTTCGTCGGAACGACGCTACCGCTTGCCTCGCGTGGATTGCTCGCGGCAGCGATCCTCGGGTTCACGCGCGCGATCGGCGAATTCGGCGCCACGGTCACGATCGCCGGGAACATCCCCGGGCGCACGCAAACGCTCGCGAGCGCGATCTACTCGGCGCAAGAAACCGGCGATCAACGCGAGGCGTACTTCCTCCTGTGCGTGGCGCTCGTCGTCGGCTTCGTCGCGATCTTCGCGTCGGAATACCTCGCGCGCAATCCCGAGAGGACGCGCACGCGATGACGACGCATTCCGCTGCCGCGTCCGAAGCGACCGAACCGACGACTCCGCTCGCGATCGCGATCCGGTTGCCGCTCGATCGCTTCACGCTCGACGTCGACTTCACGACGTCGCATCGCGTCACGGGACTGTTCGGCCCATCGGGATCCGGCAAGACGAGCGTGCTCGAATCGATCGCGGGCTTGCGCCGCGCGACGACGGGACGCATCGCGCTCGGCGACGAGACTTGGCTCGCCGACGCGCCGCGACGATTCGTTCGCCCCGAACACCGACACATCGGCTACGTCCCGCAGGACGGCTTGTTGTTCCCGCATCTCGACGTGCGCGCGAACCTGCTCGCGGGCGCACGCCGCGCACGCCGCGACGGGCATCCGCTCGACACGACGTTCGCGAGTGTCGTCGAGTTGCTCGAGCTCGGTCCGCTGCTCGCTCGCGCCGTGACGACGCTCTCGGGCGGCGAGCGCCAACGCGTCGCGCTCGGTCGCGCGCTGTGCTCGGGACCACGGTTGCTGCTCCTCGACGAGCCGCTCGCCGCGCTCGACATCCCGCTTCGCCGCCGCGTCCTGCCGTTCTTGCGCAGGGTGCGCGACGAGTTCCGCATCCCCATGCTGCTCGTGTCGCACGATCCCGTCGAGGTGCAAGCGCTGTGCGACGACCTCATCGTGCTGCGCCAGGGAACGATCGTCGCGCGCGGCGAGCCGAGCGAGGTTCTCACCGATCCGGACGTATTCCCGCTCGCCGAGCGCGGCGGCTACGAGAACGTCGTCCCCTGCACGCTCGTGCGGACGGATTCCGAAACGAGCGTCGTGCGCGTCGGCACGGGCGACGACAGCCTTTCCGTGATCACCCCGCGCGCGGCCGGCCCCGAAGGATCCAACAAGCTCCTCGGCATCCCCGCCCGCGAAGTCATCCTCGCGACGACCGAGCCCGAGGGTCTCTCGGCGCAGAACATCCTGCCGTCGCGCGTCGTTTCGATCCGCACCGTCGGTTCCCTACGGCTCGTGCGCGCGCACCTCGCCGACGGCGTGCCGCCGCTCGCGGTCGAAGTGACCGAGCACGCCCGCGACACACTTCACCTCGAACCGGGCTGCGTGGTGTATCTTATCCTGAAGACCGCGGGCTGCGTGCTCTACGACCCCGAAGCGCGCCCCGACGACGACTGAATCCGGGTGCGGGGCCATCGACGAACGCTTGTCCGGAGCGAGCCCGAAACGACCCGCACCGTCTCAGGAGGCACCATGCTCAGGTTCCCGCAACCGCGCCTCGCCGCATACGCGCTCATGATCCTCGCCACCACGCTCGCCTGCGGTTGCGCCTCGCGCCCACCCGCCGAGCCCGTGCCCTTCGACAACATCGACGTGCGCGCGTGGAAGAACACCCGCATCGCTCTCACGGGACGCGTCGAAGGCTTCGAGTCGTTCCTCGGCCCCGACCACGGTTCGATGACGTTCACCGTCATCGGCGCCGGCCCCGACGATCGCGTCTTGTGCTCGGAGTCGGGTC
>JAUIME010000241.1 GCA_030433195.1 bacterium | reverse complement strand
GTCCCGAACGCCGTGATCATGAGGAAGTAGAAGACGACGATCACGCCGATGACGATCGTGGCGCCCGTGGTCAGGTCGATTCCGAACTCTTGCGGCATTTCAGGAACCTCCCCGGAACGGAATCGTCTGCGCCAAGACGATCCACAGCGCGTGCAGGCTCGCGAAGAAGACGTACCCGCCGAGCAGCACCGCGAACCACGCCGAGTCCCAGCCGCGGCCGAGCTTGCACGCTCCCGTGCGCAGGATCATGACGATCCCGAACAGGAAGAACGCGAAGCCGAAACCGTACAGGTAGAGGTAGCTCGTCCACGGGTTCGACTCGCCGAGCCACGCGACGATCGCGCGCGGGTACACCCAGCAGAACGAGAGCAAGATCGCCGCGGTCACGAGCGGCAGAATCCACAGCCGCACGACATCGGAATCGTGGGCGGAACCGGTGGCGGAATCAGGGGAGGGTTGCATGGGGTCTCCTTCGGAATCGCGGCGCGGTCGGAAGCCCGGCGCGGGCGGCGCCTCGATCGAGCCAAGACCTTACACGCCCCCCGCACGAGGGTCAACGAAACTCGCCGGGATTCGTCGTCGCGGGCCGGGCAGGGCCGGGTTAGGAGACTGTTAGCGGTTCGCGTTCGCCTCGGCGGCGCGCGCCCTCAAAGGAGCGTCAGGAGGTCGTAGACGTAGCCCATTTCGATGCGGTAGTTGTGATCGACGACGACGCGCGAGAGCGTGGGCGGGACCGACGGGTCGATGATGCGACCGATCGCGGCGAGCGCGAACGAGCGCAGTCGCGTGCTCGCGCGTTCGTTCGAAGCGATCGCGAGGAGTGCGTCGAACGATTGCGCGTCGCGTAGTCGGCCGAGGGCGACGGCGAGCGACGACGTCATGTAGTCGCTGTCGTCCTCGTTGAGAACCTTCACGAGCGTGTCGAGGATCGTGTCGCCGCCGATGAGCGCGAGCGCTTCGGCCGCTTCGCCGCGGATCTTGGGGTCGCGCTCGCGCCGCACGACCGCGACCAGCGTCTCCGCGGCTTCGTCGTATTCGAGGAGGCCGAGCGCGATGGCGAGGTTGCCGCGGAACGTGTCGTTCTTCTCCTTCTGGAGAGCCTTCAAGAGCGTGTCGCCGGACGCGTCGTCGCCGAGGATGCCGAGCGCGATCGCGCAGGCTCCGCGGAAGCTCTGTTCGCTCGATTCGGCGAAGGCCTCGCGCAGGACCGACGCCGCACGGTCGTCGCCCGCGATGCCGAGCGCGAGCGCGGCGAAGGCTCGCGTTATCGACGGCGTCTTGTCGAAGTGCTTCATGAGGAAATCCACGGCCTCTTGGCCACCGATGCGGCCGAGCGAGATCGCGGCGAAGTTCTTCACGGAGTTGTCGGCGTCCTTCAAGTACGCGAACTGCAGCCGCTGCACGATCTCCGCGTTTTCGTAGGTCGCGAGCCGCCCGAGCGCGATCGCCGCCGATCGGCGCACGTGAACGTTGTTGTCCGAGAGTAGCGGGACGACGGCCGGCGCGGCGTCGGGATCGCCGGAGCGCTGCAGCGCGAGCGGCAACAGCATCTTCAGGTTGTCGCGGCGATTGCCGGCGGTCGCGCATTGGTGGATGAGGTGCCTGCGCGCCTCGGCCGTACGCGTCAGGCCCATCGCCAGCACACGTGCGGAGTCGACGTCCATGTTGCGCACGGCGAGCGGTTCGCTGCGCTTCTTCGTGAAGCCGACTCCGGCCTTCAGTGCGTCGTAGGCGGTGTCGCCGCCGATGAAGCCGAGCGCCAGACCGGCGTAGGCACGCGTGCGCGCGTTCGTGCGTCGACCTTCGAGGATTTCGATCAACACCGGGATGCCGTCTTCGTGGGCGAGCGTTCCGAGTCCGAGCACGACGGCCTCGACGACGGATTCGACGCGGTCGTCGGCGGCGTCCTTCAACAGCGGGATCGCGATCTCGGGGAGACCGGTCTTGCCGAGCACGAACGCGGCGGTGTCGCGAAGGTCGACGTCGCGGTCCTGGAGCGCTTTCTCGAGCACGGGCAGAAGCTGACCGCGGACCTTCTGATCCATCGTCAGCTGCGGGTCGCCGGACTCGACCGGCACGTCGGCCGCGCGTCGTCCCGAGGACCACAGAAAGTCCTCGCGGTTGAAGGCCCACCACAGCTCCCAACGCTCGACGGACACGCCCGAGACGCCGCCTTGCGAACGGCCGCCCGTGCCTCCGCCTGCGCCTCGCCCGACGATGCCGACCGAGCCGCCGGGGCCGCGGTAGCTGCCTCCGTGCGCGAGCGCGTCGGGCGCGGTGGACGCGAGCCCGAGCGGGAGAAGCATCGAAGCGACAATCACGGAAAGTGTTGCGCGCATAGGGACAAGGAGGTCGCGCGGGCTGGAGAGCTTCATGGGTTCCCTCGGATTTCGGGCTCGCCGTCGGCGGTCGACCGGCCAGGCCGGTGCCGCGAGCGAGCCGCGCGCTGGACCGGACGTCGTACGCGGCTGGGACCCCCATCATACCTGATCGATCCCCGAGCGCGACAGGGTGAGGCATCGGCCCCCGGACGACGTGTACAATGAGGGTTCGAATCGTTCAGCGGCCGCGTCCGGTGGCCTCGAGCGGTTCGACCGCAACGCAGGGAGCCCCATGTCTCGAAGCGCCTCGACCACCGACCCGCCACTCGGGCACCCGATTCCGATCGCGGTCTCGGACTCTTCGCCGTGCATGTATCTGCCCGACCGACCGCACCGCACGCGGTTCTACTTGCCCCACGGGTTCGACGCCGACGCCTTCGACGCGACGCTTGCGCGCGGGCTGCGTCGCACGGGTGTCGTGTTGTACGAGCCGGCGTGTGACGATTGTCGCGCGTGCGTCCCGATCCGTGTGCCGGTCGATCGATTCCGGCCGTCGCGGAGCCAGCGGCGATGTCTCGCGCGAGCTCGTGATCGGGTACGCGTTCGTATCGCGGAGCCGCGGTTCGATCCGGAACACCTCGATCTCTACAATCGCCACGCACGCCACGTCAGCGCCAAGGCCAAGCCGCTCGACGAAGCCGAGTACACCGAGTTCCTCGTGGAGTCGTCGGTTCCGACGTTGTGCTTCGAGTACTTCGTCGACGATCGCGTGGTCGGGCTCGGCTTCCTCGACATCGGTCGCCGCGCCGCGTCGTCGGTCTACTTCTGCTGGGATCCGGAACTCGCGAGCCTCGGCCTCGGCACGTACTCGGCGCTCGAAGAGATCGAATGGTGCCGCCGTATCGGCTTGCTTTACTACTATCTCGGGTACTGGATCGAGGCGTGCCCGAGCATGGCCTACAAGAATCGATTCCGGCCTTACGAGAAGATGGACTGGACGAGCGGGGAGTGGACGCCCGCCGGGGAGGACCTTTGACGTACCGGATGCCCGAGACGGCTCATGCCGTCGGTGATCGCGTGGCGGAGCTCGACGTGCGGCGAGTCGAGACGCTCCCGCACATGGGATCGATCGCGTACGAGCTCGAGCACCCCGCGAGCGGCGCCCGGATGTTGCACGTGCACAACCACGACTCCGAGAACCTCTTCTCGATCGCGCTCCGCACGCTCGCGGACGACGACTCGGGAACTCCGCACATCCTCGAACACTCGGTCCTGTCGGGTTCGAAGAAGTTCCCCGTGAAGGATCCGTTCGTCATCATGACGCGCATGAGCATGGCGACGTTCATCAACGCCATGACCGGGATCGACTACACCGTGTATCCCGTCGCGAGCAACGTTCGCAAGGATCTCTTCAACCTCGCCGACGTGTACTGGGACGCCGTCTTCCACCCCGCGCTCTCGCCCGAGACGTTCAAGCAGGAAGGCCACCACCTCAACTTCGCCGACCGCTCCGATCCGGCGAGCCCGCTCGTGATCTCGGGCGTTGTCTACAACGAGATGCGCGGCGCGTACTCGGTGCCGGAGCGCTGCGTGTCGCAGCACATGCTGCGCGAGTTGTTCCCCGACACGCCGTACGGGCTGTCGTCGGGCGGCGATCCGCTCGCGATTCCGAACCTGACCTACGAGGCGTTCCTCGACTTCTACCAGCGCTACTATCGCCCCGAGAACGCGTACATCTTCGTATACGGAGACATCCCGACCGCAGAGTACGCGACGTTCGTGAGCGAACGATTGCAGGGCTACGCGCGCGAGGATCTGCGCGTGGGTGCCGCCGCACAGCCGCGCTGGGACGCGCCGCGCCGCACGGTCTGCGAGTATCCGGTGGCGAGCTCGGATCCGACCGAGCAGCGGACGTTCCACGAGATGGCGTGGCTGACCGGTGACGCGCTCGACGTACACGACGTCTTGCGGCTGAGCGTCGTCGGCGAGTTGCTCGTCGGCACGTCCGCGGCGCCGTTGCACCGCGCGCTCATCGAGTCGAAGCTCGGCGAGAATCTCACCGCGTCGTCGTTCTTCACGTTCGGTCTCGATTCGGGGTTCCTCGTGGGGTTGAAGGGCAGCGAACCGGATCGATGCGAGGCGTTCGAACGCGTCGTGCTCGAGACGCTCGAGCGGTGCGCGCGCGACGGCTTCCCCCAGGATCAAGTCGACGCGGCGTTCCATCAGTTCGCCTACGTCACACTCGAGATCAACGCGCGCTATCCGCTCATGACGGCCATGAACGCGTACTCGTTGTGGCTGCACGGCGCGGATCCGCTCGGCTACCTGCGCGCGCAAGAGGCGCTCGACAGCATCCGTGACGAGATGCGTCGCGACCCCGACCTCGCCGCGCGCATCGTGCGCGAGCGGCTGCTCGACAATCCGCATCGGCTCACGGTCACGGGCCGCCCCGAGCCCGGTCTGTCGCTTCGCCGCGACGAAGAGCTCGCGGCGAGCTTGGCGGCGCGTCGCGGCGCACTCACCGACGATCAGCTCGCGCTCATCCGTGCCGAGGCGGACGAACTCCAGCGCCTGCAAGACACGCCCAACAGCGAAGAGGCGCTCGCGACATTGCCGCGGCTCCATGTCGCCGATCTCCCGAAACGTCCGAAGCACATCGCCACGTCGCGCATCGAGGTGGCCGACGGGCTCGAGATCCTGCGCAACGACGTGTTCTCGAACGGCGTGAACTACCTGCGGATCAGCGCCGACCTCGCGGCACTCCCCGAGGAGCTGTGGCGGTTCATGCCGCTGTTCGGGCGCTGCATCGCGAAGATGGGTGCGGCCGGCGACGACTACGTTCGGATGGCGGAGCGTACCGCCGCATCGACGGGTGCGCTCTGGTTCGCGCCGGGCCTTGCGGGCCACGCGACCGATCCCGACGCATGCGTTCGCCGCGGCACCTTCGCGATGAAGACGCTCGACGATCGCGTCGAGACGGCGCTCGGTGTGCTGCGCGACCGCATCTTCGAGCTCGATCTCGAGGACCGCGATCGCCTGCGGGACGTCTTGCTGCAAGAGAAAGCCGCGTATCGCACGCAAGCCGGAACGCAAGGCCACGTGTACGCGACGCGCATCGCGACGCGCGGTTTCGGTGCGATCGGCGGACTCATGGAGCGCGTCAACGGCGCTACGCAGCCGCGGCTCGCGCTCGAGCTGTCGGACGCATTCGACGAGCACGTCGACGCAACGATCGCCCGGCTCGAGAGGATCCGCGAGCACCTCCTCACGGCGCCAACGTGGACCGCGTCGTTCACGGGATCGCCCGAGGCGTACGCGCGCATCGAATCGACGCTCGCCGCGTGGAATGGCGAGCGCGGCCGCGAAGAGCGCGATCCGGTCACCCTCGAGTCGTTGGAGCTCGCCGAGGTGAAGCGCCAAGGACTCGCGGCTCCCGTCGACGTCGCGTACTGCGCGACGGCGATGCCCGCACCGCACGCGTCGTCGATCGACGACGTCGGGCTCGAGATCGGCGGCCTGCTGCTCGCGCGCGGGCACCTGTGGGACGAGGTGCGCGCGAAGGGCGGCGCCTACGGGGTTCGCTGCGCGTGGAGTGGTGCGTCGAAGTGGTGGGTGATGTCGTCGTATCGCGACCCGCGCATCGAAGAAACGCTCGCGCTCTTCGCCGGCATCGCCGACCACGTGCGCGAGGCGAACTGGTCGCGTGACGAGATCGAGCGCACGATCATCGCGGGGGCGAAGGACGCCGAGCAACCGATCCGGCCCGAGTCCGCGACGGAGGCCGCGCTGTGGCGTCACCTGCAAGGGGCGACGCCCGAGTTTCGCGAGGCGCGGCACGCCGCGATGCTGCGGCTCGACGCGAAGGGGGTTCGCACGCGAGTCCTCGCCGCACTCGACGCGGGCCTGCCGCGCGCGAACGTCGCCGTCGTCGCGAGCCGTGAACGACTCGAAGCCGCGGGCTTCCCGGTCGACGATCTCATGGGGTAGCCGTTCGCCGGACCTTCCCGGCCCCACGGCTGCCGCCGCGACTCGCGGGGGTGACGACTCGCGGCCATGGGTGAGCCGGCGAACGTACGGGTCTGTCCGGCTTTACGAGCTCTCGTTGCAATTTCGACCTCGACGGCTAGAATGTCGGCTCTTTCCCGAAGGAAGTGCAGAATCCGACGATCGATACCGTTCGACGAAGCGGGAGCGTTGTGCGCGACTCAGAACTCGACAAGATCCGCGCGTATTGGAAGCGGCGCATCGGGGTCGGTGCGTGGCTCGGCGAGGACATCTGCTCCGCGCTCGCGCGACGCTACATCGGCGACATCAAGCTCGACGACCCCGACGACTTCGACACGATCCGCGGCAAGGGCGTCATCTACGTCGCCAATCACCAGGTCGGCGTCGAGTCGCTCATGTTCGGGTTGGTCGCCGCGGCGACCCAAGAGATCCCCGTGTGCGTGCTCGCCAAGTCCGAGCATCGCGAGAGCTGGATCGGCAGGCTCTTCGGCGCTTCGTTCTCACGCGAAGATCTCACGCTCCCGAAGCTGCTCGTGCTCGTCGACCGCGACGACGCGCGCGCGATGGTGACCACCTTCGCGGCCGAGTACGAGCTCGTGGGGAAGGGCGAGCAGTCGTTCGTGATCCACGTCGAGGGGACGCGTTCGTTGCAATGCGGTCAAGAGGTTTCGGTCGTCAGCGGGCCGCTCGTCGATCGGGCCGTGCGCCTGGGCGTCCCGATCGTCCCGGTGCGCTTCAAAGGCGGCCTGCCGACCCAGCCTCTCGGCATGCGCCTCGAGTTCCCGTACCGTCACGGCCGCCAGGACATCTGGATCGGCCGCGCGATCCGGCCCGCCGAGCTCGAGCCGCTCGCGTCCGCGGATCGCAAGACGCGCGTGCTCGCGGCGCTCGCCGAGCTCGGAGGCGACTGGTCGCTCGAAGAGCCCAATCCAGGGGATCCGGACTTCACGGAGCGCGTCGAAACGTTCATGAAGGAATATGGCGTCGACGAGCCGAGAGCCGTGCAGGCCTGTGCTCTCGAAGAGCTTCCCGACGCGAGCGAGGACTCGCGCGTGGCGCTGCGCGCGGTCCGCGAGCGCAAGCCGATCCCGGCCGACTATCCCCAC
>JAUIME010000240.1 GCA_030433195.1 bacterium | reverse complement strand
CCCGACGTTGCTGACCACGGCGAGCCGGCCGTCGTCGAAGAGTCGCTTGAGACCGCCCATCGCGGGATGCAGCCCGAGATCGTCGTCGAGCCGCAGCACATCACCGCGCGGCACGGCGATCGTGGGCCTCGCCGCGTAGTACGTGTCGTCGCGGAACGGCACCACGGTGTTCAACCCGTCGTTCCCCCCGCTGAGCTCGACGACGACGAGGATCGTCCCGTCGCGCGCGGCGCCGTCGGCGACGGCCGCGGCATGGGCGCTCCGCCCGAGGAACGACGGCAGCGTCGCTCCCGACGCGAGCAACGTGGTCGCCGCGAATCCCTGCTTCATGAACTGCCTTCGCGTCGGACGATTCTTCATCGAGCCTCCTCGCTTCGGGATCGGGTTCTCAAACGAATTGGTACTCGGGGCTGCCCACGAGCGTGCACATCGCCTCGCGCATCGTGTCGTCGAGCGACGCCTTGTCGGCCATCGCGCGCAAGCGGGCGTCGAGCACGCGCGGCACATCACCATCGAACGCGAGCGAGCGACAGTAGGCGAGCGCCTCGCCGCGGTCGTCGATCCCGTTGGCCGCCCGGACCGCGCCCACGCGCCACTCGAAGTCGCCTCCGGGTTGCGACACGTCGACCGCGGCGTCGATGCGCGCGAGCAGCGTCGCGGAATCGAGCCACGCGCGGTGCCCGGGCCAACCCGCCACCGAAGGCGGCTCGAACAAGCGCTGTCCCATGCGCGACGTCCATCGTTCCAGCGTCGCGGCACCCGCCTCGAGGCCGAGCGAGCGTACGAGCCCGACCACAAGCTCCACCGGCGACAGGATGCGCGACCGCGCTCGCGCGGGATCGTGCATCACTTCGCTCGCGAACAACGTCTCGAGCGTCGCCGCTATGTCGTACTCGGTCTCGCGCAACCGCTTCGCCACCGCGTCGACCACGTCGTCGGGCGGCGACGGCATCACGAACTCCTCGAGGAGCTTCCTCGCGAGGCGCGACGCACACGCGGGATGACGCAACACCGCGCGGATCACGTCGTCACCGTCGAGCGGGCCCGTCACGCCGAGCACGGTCTTGCGCCCGTCATCGTGGGCACGCTTCACGAATCGGAAACGCCCGTTCCGCTGATGCCATCCCGTGAAGGCGCGCGCCGCCTCACGCACGTCGGTTTCCGTGTACTCGCCGACGCCGAGCGTGAAGAGTTCGAACAGCTCGCGCGCGTAGTTCTCGTTCGGACGCCCCTTCCCGTTCTCGTCACCATCGAGCCAGACGATCATCGCGGGATCGCGCGACACGGCGCGCAACAGGTCCTCGAACCGTCCCGTGGCGCCGGCTTCGAGCGTTCGCAGTTGAGCGAGCATGAGCGGTGCGCGGCGCACCTTCGCGTGACTCGTGGCGAAGTGATCGTGCCAGAAGACGAGCAGACGCTCGCGAAACGGTCGCCGCGTGTGGGTCATGCGCTGCAGCCACCAACCCGCGAGGCGTGTCGATTCCCGCTCTGAACGCACCGCGAGCGCCTCTCCGAGTGCGTCGAGCTCGCGAGCGCGCTCGCTCTCGACGTCGCTGCGAACGACCGACTCGGCCGCCTTCGCGGGTCCGAGCGCGAGGGTCTCCTCGACTTCGTCGGGCGAAGGCGCGAACCCCGCGCGCCGCAAGAACCGCGCGGCCGCCGCGCGATCCCACGGGCGGCTGCGCCTGGGGCGATACGCCCGGAGCGTCGTCATCGCGCGGCCCCTCGTCGCGACGACTGTCGCGTGTCCGTCGGAATGGCTCCTCCGACACGAACGTCGAGGACGATCTCGGCGTCCTTCTCACCGAGGCGAGACCGCGCCTCGACTCCCTGCACGAGCTTCAGCCATTCGAGGCCCGCATCGACCGCCGTACTCGCCGCGTCCCGCGACTCGTCGTGCTTCAGCATGCGATTCGCGACGAGCTCGTCGCGATTCTTTGCGAGCAGCGCGTGCACGAGCGGGCCATCGAGCCGCAGCGCGTCCACGCCATCGGAAGCTCGGGCGAACGTCCCTGCGCGAATGGCCGCGACCGTTGCGTGCGCGGCCTCGCGCGTCGACGCCAGCACGACGAAGTCGTCGACACACGCGACCGCCGGCTCGAAGTTGTAACGCACGCCGCGGGCTTCGCGGCCTCGAGACGGAGGCGGCGGGAACTCGGCCGAGAGCACGCGCGCGTCGCCAACCGACTCGAGTTCGATGAGCAGATTGGGATCGCCGCGCTGGGACGCTTCGAAGTTCACGAAGGCGAAGAGCATCAGCGCCCCCGACTCGAAGCGACGAACCCAGGGCACTCCCGCCGTAACAGGCGCATCGACGGGCGCGACCAGCGCGAACGCGGGCAGCAGCGGCTTCGCGTCGTAGGTCGTGGTCGCGGGATCCCGTGGCGTCGCGACGAGCTGCAACGGCCCTCGCAGCGCCGGCAGAAACTCCTCGATGAAGTCGAGGCCGCCGAGGAGCGTAGTCATCGTGGCCGCGAACTCGACCATCTTCGCGGCCGCCGGAAGCTGCAGCAGGGCCTCGCGCTCCGCGAACAGATCGGCCCAGTCGCGCTCGACGGTCATCACGGCCATACACTCGTCGACCGGGGATCCGACGCCTCGAGCCGCCGACGTCGACTCGGCGATCGGGAATCCGCGGTGCGAAGCAGGGAGTGCGGCTTCCGATCTCGCGTGCGCCTCCAAGCGGAGTCCCCCGCCCTCGGGCAGCGAGCGCAGCTGCGCCATGGCGAGGTCCGCGTTCGCTACTCGCTGCGCGAGCCCGCCGAACAACAGTCCGCCGAGCGGCTCTTCGAGGCGCGGCGTGATCGGCCCGGACACCCCCGCGAGCCGGCGGATCGCGTCTCCGTCCGCGTAGAGCCAGGCGATCGCATCGGACGCCACGCGCGAGGCGGCCGTCCGAAACGCCGACGTCGACGCGAGGCCGCCACCCTTCGCTCTCTTCAACGAGTCGCGCAGCAACTCGAACCGATTCGAGATCAACAGCGCATCCCCCGTGAAGGCATGGCACAAGTCCGGCTTGCTGACGTGGACGTCGACTCCGCCGATGGAGCGCGTGCGCGCCTCGTCCGGCAGACCCGCCATTGCATGAACGCTGCCGAGCATCTTGCCGACCACGTCGGGCTCGCGTACGACGGCGACGAGGATCCAATCGGGATCGGACTTCCCACCTTCGTCCGGCTTCGAGGCGGGCGGCCGGATGCCGACCGCGAGTTCCGACCCCAGCATCGCCGCGAGCCCACCGAGGGCGTCGGTGCCCGCGCTCGCCGTGACGCCCGCCCACGCGAACTTCGGCCCCTGCAGCTTCGGCGCCGCGAGAATCTCGGTCCACGCCGCCGAGCGGGTCACTCCGAGTTCCTCGAGTGTCTCGTAGAGCTCCCCGACGGCTCGGTCTCCGCCTCGCAAGAACGCGGCCCCCACGAGGTCCACCGGCAAGTAGCGGCTCGCGCCGGCCGACGGGGACGACCCGGCGTTCGGCGTCGGCTCGGCCGCGGTCGCCTTGCTACCAAGGCCGACCTCCGTCGAGAGCCCGATCCCCGCCACGACGACGGACAGCGTCAGACATGCGACGAGTCGTTTCACGTTACACCTCCTGCGAGAAGGAATTGCGTTCGGCGCGCGGCGAGCGCGCTCGTCTTCGAATCGAGGACCTCGGTGACGGCCTCCACCCCGGTACTACCGGAGATCGGGCCGCGGAGTGTCACCGATTCCACGCCGGCTGCATCGAAGATCCGCAACGCGTCGCGCGTTGTCGAGAAACCGAACAGGATTCCGGTCTCTCCGGTCGAAGTTACTGGAAGGAGCCTTTCGCCGCGAGTGCGGGCGCCCGCCCGAGCCGCCGCGGAGGCGAAGCACTCGACGTCCGAAAGAAAAGGCGATTCACCATGGATCCGACCCCGGAATCGGTGGGCACGGGACACGAACGACGCCGACGAGCCTACAGCGCGCGCAACCGCGCACTCGACGTCCATCTCAATCTCAACGTACGCGGCCGGCTGCCCTCGGCGACGGTCGCGATCAACGAGCGCAGCGACGAACTCCGGCGCCAAGGCCGAACGATTTGCAAGCTCGGACTCGGGCAATCGCCCTTCCCGGTGCCTCAATCGGTGGTGCGCTCGCTCCAGGAGAACGCCTTCCAGAAGGACTACCTTCCGGTGAAGGGGCTCCCGGCCCTTCGCGAGGCGATCGCCGACTACCACCGGCGCAAAGAAGACGTGCCGGCCACGGCCGCCGACGTGCTCGTCGGCCCCGGATCCAAGGAGCTCATGTTCCTGATCCAGCTCGTGTACTACGGCGATCTCGTCATCCCCACACCGACGTGGGTGTCGTACGCGCCGCAAGCCGGGATCATCGGCCGTCAGGTTCAGTGGATCCAGACACGAAGCGTCGACCGCTGGCAGCTCATGCCGGATCAACTCCAGGCGCTGTGCGACATGGATCCCGGTCGACCGCGCATCGTGATCCTCAACTACCCGAACAATCCGACGGGCGGCACCTACAAGCTCGAAGAGCTGAAGGGCCTCGCTCGCGTCGCGCGCGAGAACAAGGTGGTGTTGCTCTCGGACGAAATCTACTCCGACCTGCACTACAAGGGACAGCACGTCTCGATCTCGCGCTTCTACCCCGAAGGCACGATCATCAGCAGCGGCCTGAGCAAGTGGTGCGGCGCCGGCGGGTGGCGCATCGGGCACTTCGTCTTCCCGACCGGCATGCGTTGGCTCCTCGACGCAATGGCGGCCGTGGCGAGCGAGACGTACACGGCGACGAGCGCGCCGATCCAACACGCAGCCGTCCGCGCGTTCCAAGGCGGACCCGACATCGAGCGCTACCTGAAGCACTCACGACGCGTACTGTCGACGCTCGCTCGATGGATCGTGAACCATCTGTCGAACGCGGGGATCCGTGTCGAGCCGCCTCGCGGAGCCTTCTACCTCTTCCTCGACTTCGAGAACTACCGCGACGAGCTGGCCGCAAGGAACATCACGACGAGCGTCGCGCTTTGCGAGCACCTGCTCGAAGAGGCCGGCGTGGCGATTCTTCCGGGTAGCGCTTTCGGGCGCCCCGAGTCGGAGCTCACGGCGCGCATGGCGTTCGTCGACTTCGACGGAGAGAAGGCGCTCGACGCGATCGAACCCGTCGCGTCCGACGCGAAGCTCAACGGCGCCTTCGTGCGCTCCATTGCGCCGGAGATGTCGGCCGCCATCGATCGCATCGTCGAGTGGACCGGCGCCGCCGCCAATCCGCGATCGTAGGCCGCTTCGCGACGACGAAGACCCGATCCGCGCCGACGGTTCGACGCGGATCGGGATGCATCGGAAAAGGGTGGGTTGTTTCGTTACGACTCTCTCGAATCAGCAGTCGCAGACTTCGTCGCTGACCTGCCACTTCTCGAGAAAGATGAACGCGTCGGTGCGGTTCACGACGCCATTCCGATCGAAGTCGAGCGAAAGGTCACGCGTTTCGTAGAGCTCCGCGAAACGCACGACGTCGGCGATGTCGATGGCGCCGTTGTCGTCGAGGTCGACGAAGCATTTCGCGTCGAGCGAGGCGAGCACCGAAAGCGGCGGCTCTCCTTCGACGAGACCGATCGCGAACACGGTCAGAACGCGATTCGGAATGATCTCGACACCGGGAACGTCGAGAACGACCGTCTCGGTTCCGGCGAGTCGCACTTCGAGGTCGTACGTGCCGGCCGGCCCCTGACGATACGGTCGCGCTTCCTTGAACATCACGTTGCGGTAGAGCACCGGTCCTCCGTTCGCGATCGCGATGTCGACGGCGGGCGCATTCGGCGACGCGTGCACGAATCGCAGTCGGCCGCGATCCGGGCTCAACGTGTTGTCGTCGACCAGGAGAAGCGGCTCGATGTTCGCGAGCGTGTTGACGGCCGCAGCCGTGTAGCTCGTTCCCTCCGCGAACGTGAGGTCCACGTCGATCACGACGGGTTCGGTCTGGCCGGCGGGCACGACCTGGATGTTGTACGTACCCGCGGGAAGCTCCGCGTAGGCCGTGGTGCTCGGGTACATGACGTTCGGGAACGCGACGGCGCCGTCGACGAGAACGTCGACCGCCGGAGCATCCGGTGACAAGTGCGCGACGCGCACGTTGGCCGGCTCCTGAGCGTGTGCCGTCGTCGTCGCGATCGCGACGAACAAGCCGGCGAAGAACAAGGTCGAGATGCGCATCGTTTGCATGAGCTGCATGAAAACCCTCCTCTCTCGATTTCGAAAAACGGGCGCTTCGGTTCTCCCGAGGACTCGATTCGAACACCCGAATTCGGCGCACGAATCACTGCGAGCTTCGACCGCGGCTCGGCCACGGATTCAGAGACCGGAGTGTCGAGAAAGGTTTTTCGCGAATCGGCGCGTTTCGTCACGAAGCCGCACAGTGGCGTGTCTCGAAACCGCACACTTTCGCGTGTGCGGGGAGTCGACGTGCGAGCTGGGAGGGCCTTGGACACGCGGCAGCCAGTGGGGCATGCGGTGGGGACAGGCGGTGGGGACATGCCGACGCCCGCCGTTTCGGGCGGGCGTCGGTCGGATCGTTTCGGTTTCGAGGCGTGGCGGCGTCGCCGCCGACGTCACTCGCGGCGGCGCGTCCCCAACTGATCGTCGAGGAACCGGAAGAGGTCCCCGTCGGTCGAGAACACGAGCGTGCTCTCGGGTCCGATCACGGTGCGGTACGTCTCCATCGTCTTCACGAATTCGTACAAATCCCGGGCTTCGGCGGTCTGACCGTACGCTGCCGCGTAGATCTCCGTGGCCCGCGCGTCGGCTTCGCCGCGGATCGTCTGCACGCTCTTGTACGCCTCCGATTCGATCGTGCTCAGGTCGCGCTGCTTGTCCCCGAGGATTCGCGCGGCCTCGCCCTCGCCTTCCGACCGGAATCGCGACGCGATCTGCTGGCGCTCGGAGATCATGTAGTTGATCCGCTTGAAGCGAACGTCGAGCAACTCGATCCCGAACTCCGCGAGCTTCACCTTCGCGGCAGCTTGGATCTCTTCCTCGATCTTCTGGCGGCCCTTGCTGATCGGCTGCAGGATCCCGATCGAGCTCGTCGCGCCCGCGGCTTCCGCGAGCTCTTCGAGCGTCTCGTCGGTGGTCGGCACGCGATCCTTCGTCGTGCGGATGACCTCGATGAGGTTGTGCCGCGCGATCGCGTTGCGCGTCTCGCTACCGAGGATGTCGTCGAGACGCGACTGAGCGCTGCGCTCGTCTCGTAGGCGTCGGAAGTACTCGAGCGGCTCCGTGATCCGCCAACGACCGAACGTGTCGACCGCGATGTAGAGCTTGTCCCGCGTCGGCATCTCCGTGCGCTGACCGTCCCACTCGAGAATCTGCTTCTCGATCCGGTTGACGTCTTGGATGAACGGCATCTTGAAATGCAGACCGGCTTCGGTCACGGGATCGCCGACCGGCTTCCCGAACTGGGTGATGATGACCTGCTG
>JAUIME010000981.1 GCA_030433195.1 bacterium | reverse complement strand
ATACGGGCCGACGGCTCCTTCGGAGCGCACGGTGGCGGCCGCACCGGCGTTGCGCACGCGAGTGAAAATGTCGTCGTCCGGGGCGTTCCCCGCATTCGTGCGCTCTACCGTAACGAGAACCACATCGGCGCGCGTTACGTCGGGAGCCTTCTCGTCCCACGGTGGCGGTGGCGGAACGGCGGGCCACAGCGCGATCGCCAGCCCGGCCATCACCAGCAGAAGCAGGCCATTCGGACGCAGCGCAAGGCGTGCGAACAACACGGAGCACAGCAGGAACGGCACGTGGACCTGGAAGGGCGGAAACCCCGCCGGCGCGAGCACCCAGGCGCTCGCGGTCGCCGCCATCAAGACCCCGAGCGTCATGCCGATCGACGGCGCCGGCCCGTCGCCCGAGCGAGCACTCAAGATGTTCTCGATCAGCAGGCCGAGAAAGAAGATCGTCGCACAGGCTTGTACCGCGATCCCCGCGTACTTGCTCGTTACCGGAGCCAGGATTCCGTTGGCGACGAGAAGCAGCGGCGATACGGCGATCACACCGGCGACGATGCGCCGCAGCGACGGCGTTACCTGCAGCCGAGCCGATGCGGCCAAGGCCGCCGTCGGCAAGACGATCAAGACCAGGGCCGAGACGGCGATGTCGACGCCGCTCTGGATCTGCGAAGTGACGCGTGCCAGGGCGAGCTCGATCGCCCACACGAGAGTGAACGAGATGACGGCGGAGGACGGAAAAGGACGTTCGTCGGTCGCAGAGGCGGACATGTGACTCCGTATGCGGGCGAATCGCCCGGGCGTCGGCGGTCGAGCCGATGCCCGGGCGCGCGGATCAGGCGGGGCGAACCTTGATGCGCAAGGGAATCCGCTTCGGACCGCCGACGAAGCTCGAGTGCAGGAGTTCGATCGGCCCTGCGAGTTCGAAGGCCTCGACCCGCTCGACGAACTGACGCCAGAAGACCTTCAAGTCGAGGCGAGCGAGATGGGCGCCGAGGCAGAAGTGTTCGCCGACGCCGAAGCCGAGATGCGGATTCGGATCGCGGTCGACGCGGAAGGTGAACGGATCCGCGAAGATCTCCTCGTCGCGATTTGCGGACGCGTAAAACAGGGCGAGCGATTCACCGGCTTTGATCTTCTTGCCGCGAATCTCGACGTCTTCGGTCGCGGTGCGCGAGAAGTGGTTGACGGGCGTCGTCCAGCGAACGATCTCGTCGGCTGCGGACTCGACGAGATGATGATTCGCCTGCAGGCGTGCGAACTCGGCGGGGTGATCCAGGAACGCGACCAAGCCGTTCGAGATCGAGTTTCGCGTCGTATCGTGGCCGGCAACCATGACCAGAAAATACAGCGAGAACAGTTCGAAGTCGGGAACGGGAGCGCCGTCGATGGTCGCCTGAGCGAGTACG
>JAUIME010000980.1 GCA_030433195.1 bacterium | reverse complement strand
CCTCACCGCCGAGACCGAGCGCTTCGAATCCGTCGACACCGCCACGCTGGTCGAGCACGCGCAGTACGACGTTCTCACCGAAGACGGTCGGCACGATCGACGAGCGCACGTCGACCGAGCGTCCGTCGATTCCGCACTTGAAGTGGCCGTCTTGCGGCAACCGCGTCTCGGAGATGTCGAGGTTCGACATCACCTTGAGGCGCGATACGATCGCGTCGTGCAGTCGCTTCGAGGGCGCGGGCGCCTCGCAGAGAAAGCCGTCGATTCGAAATCGCACGCGCAAGTGATCTTCGCCGGGTTCGATGTGGATGTCGGTCGCGCCCTTGCGAATCGCTTGCGTGAGGATGAGGTTCACCGCACGCACGATCGGACCGGATTCTCGAGTCTCGGAGTCTTCGCCGAGCGCCAAGAGGTGGGCGTCGTCCCGATGATCATCGCGTGTCGACGCTTGGTCGAGATACGCGTCGTTGATGCTGTCGAACTCGGTGGCGTCCTGTTCGGCGTGATAGAGCCGATCGAGCGCCATCCGGATCTCCTCGGGTTGGCTGAAGAACGCGTCGATTCCGCATCCCGTCTCTCGCTCGACGCCCTCGATCGTGAGGATGTCGTTCGGATTCGTGACGGCCACGGCCACCGTGGATCCGTCGCGGAACAACGGCACCGCGCCGAACCGCCGCGCGATCGCGCTCGGGAACGTCTCGACGGTATCGGGATCGGGATCGAAATGCGCGAGCTCGACGTACGGAACCCCGAAGTGCTCGGTGAGTTTGTCGATCAACCCCTCACGCGAGAGCATCCCGAGCTCGACGAGCGCTTCGCCGAGCAGCTCGCGCTCGTCGCGCTGATGCGCGAGCGCGTTCTGGAGCTGTCGCGTCGAGATCGTCTCGTCGACGACCAGCCGCTCTCCGAATTGGGTGAATTCCGTTTTCATGATGCCGCTCGTCCGGCTCGAGTGTCGTGCGACACTCAGGCGGCCGAGCCGAGCCTCTTCTCAACGCGCGAAGCGATTTCGATCGGGGGAACGCTCTTCGACAGGACCTCGTCGACCCCGACGCTGCGGATCTTGTCGAGATCGTCGGGGTTGGAACGGCCGGTCACGACGAGAATGGGAACGTCGCGGAACCGTCGGTCCATCTTGAGCAGGCGGCAGATCTTGTAGCCGTCGAGCTCCGGCAGTAGCCAATCGACGATCAGAAGGTCGAACGCCTCCGACCGGGCGCGGCGCAAGGCCGCGAGCCCGTCGGCGGTATGTTCGACCGTGAAGCCGCGCGTCTCGAGAAGGCCCTTCAGGATCTTCGCGGCGATCGGATCGTCTTCGACCATCAAGATTCGTTTGCGCATCGTCGCGACGCTCTCAGCGTTCGAGGATGCGGCCGGTGGACGGATCGTACTCGTAGCGACCG
>JAUIME010000239.1 GCA_030433195.1 bacterium | reverse complement strand
CCGAAGGCCGCGCGATCTTCATGGAGCAGATGGGCGAGATCTACGACACATTCTTGTCGATCGTCGCCAAGGGGCGCAAGCTCCCCAAGGACGCCGTGGCGTCGGTGGCCGAAGGGCGCGTGTGGACGGGCGGTCAAGCGCTCGAACTCGGACTGGTCGACGAGATCGGCTCGGTCGATGCTGCGCTCACGAAGGCGCGAGCGCTCGCGTCCGTCGGTGACGACATCGAAGTTCGTCACTTGCCGAAGCCGAAGTCGTTCTTCGAGATGCTCTCGGAGTCGGTCGAGGGCGACGTGTCGACGATCCGCGCCGCGGTGCTCGGGCTGCCGCTCGAGCTGCGGGGCATCGTGGATCGCGTCGCATGGATCTGGACGCTGCGCGACGAGCGCGTCCTCGCCGTGATGCCGGACGTTCTCGAGGTGCGTTGATCGATGCAAGCGGGGAGGAGTGCGGACGCTCGCGCGACGCGGAGCGGCGAGTCGCCTACGCGACGTCACCGGTTCGTCCTTCGGGCTTCCGTGCTCCTGATCTTCGCGACTCTGATCTTCGCGACTTCGGCGGGTTGCGTCGCGACGCCGAATCGCGAAGGATTCCCCGTTTCGCTGCGGACCGCGCGTGAGTTCCGAAAGGAGGAACTCACCGTGGTTCGCGAGACGCCGCACCTCGTCTTTCGACACGCGCCATGGCACGGGGTTTCGGATCGCGATCTCGCGCTCGCCGAAGATTTCGTCGTCGAGACCGCGAGCCGGCTCGGGGTCGACCCGCCCGCGAAGACTCTCTACCTCATCGTCGACGACGAGTGGATGCGCGAGCGCGTCGGGCATCGACGGCACGCGGAAGCCATTCCGCGCCCCGGTCTCGCGCGCGTGCGCGGATTCGGGATGCACGAAGCGGATCGGCTGGCTTCGGCGTCGCACGCGATCGAAGCGGATTCCGCGGGAGACGTTCCGTACGACGCGATCGTTCTTTCGTCGACCGCAACGAATCTCCACGAACTGACGCACGTCGTCTGCGGCGAACTTCTGTCGCCCGAAGACTACGCGTATCGATCGCCGCTCGTGTTCGAGGGGCTCGCGGTCGCGTGGGACGGGCGGTCGGCCGAGCAGGCCGTCGAACGTTTCGCCGCGCTGTGGATCGAAGCGGGACCGCTTTGGCCCTCGGACGTCGTGCTCGGCTTCCCGCCGATCGGCGCCGATCCGCAGCGGGTCGACCTCGCGTACGAGGTCAGCGGATCCTTCGTGCGCAGTCTCCTCGCGCGACACGGACTCGAGCCGGTCGTCGACTTGCTGCGGACCGCGAGAAAGGACACGTTTCACGAGGTGTTCGAAGCCGTGTTCGGCGAGACGCTCGAGGAGGCCGAGTCGGCATGGAGTGCAGGGCTCGGCCGCGATTTTGGCGCCGATCCGTAGGGGTGCTATAACGCCGCGGCCATGACCGCCCCCGAACGCTCGCTCCTGTTCGTGTTCGCGCATCCCGACGACGAGTCGTACGGCGTTGCCGGAACCATCGCGCGATACAGCGCGGATCGCCGGACACGCGTGGCCGTCGCGACGATGACGCGCGGCGAGGCGAGTCGGCATCTCGAATCGCTCGGCATCACGGGCGAGGAACTCGGACGACGCCGCGAAGCCGAAGTGAAAGCCGCGGTGCGCGTGCTCGGTTGCGACGAGCACTACCAGTTCGGCTATCCCGACTCGGCGATGCGCCACGTCGACCCCCGCGACGTCGAGGCCGACGTGCGCGAGCTGATCCGCAAGGTCGATGCCGACGTCGTCGTGACGTTCGACATCACGGGCATCAGCGGCCATCCCGATCATCACGCGGTGGCGTCGGCGGTGACGCGGGCGTTCGTCGAAGAGCGCGAGCGCGAAGGCGGGCCCGCCCGACTCGCGTATTACGGCGTCCGCGAAGAAGACATCCGCAACTGGAAGCGATTCATCCACACGATGAAGCCCGAGCACGTCGACGTGTGCATCGATTGCCGCGCGACGCTCGACCTGCGCGAACTCGCACTGCAAAGCCATCAAAGCGTGATCGGAGACATCGAGCGCGACGGGAAAGACGACGGCCTTCGGCGCGAGGAGGAGTGCTACACGTTGTTTCAAGAGCCGCGCGACGGTCGGGCGGGCAAGACGCTCGACGATCTGTTCGCCGATCTTCCCGCGGATCGTGCGCGATCTGCCGACCCTTAGAAGAGCGAGGACGTGCCGTGACGAATCCGACTCGAGCCGGCGATGCGGGAGGACAGATCGTCACCGTCGAGCGCCACATTCGCGAGTGCCAGGGATCACACCCGGAAGCGACGGGGCGCTTCTCGCAGCTCCTCTACGATTTCGCGCTCGCGGGCAAGCTCATCGCGCACGCGCTGCGGCGCGCGGGCATGATGGACGTCCTCGGTCACGCGGGCAACGTCAACGTGCAGGGTGAAGAACAGAAGAAGCTCGACGTGTATTCGAACGATACGCTCGTCGAAGTGTTCCGGCGCTCGGGACGCGTCGGAGTGATCGCCTCGGAAGAGGAAGACGACGTTCTCGCGATCGACGGCGACGACCGTCCGTACGCGGTCGTGTTCGATCCGCTCGACGGTTCGTCGAACACCGAGGTGAACGTGAGCCTCGGGACGATCTTCGGCGTGTACCGACGGGCCGATGCGTCGGCGCCGGGTTCACGCGACGACGTCCTGCGACCCGGACGCGATCTTCTCGCGGCGGGGTACATCCTCTACGGACCGTGCACGAATCTCGTCTACAGCGTGGGCGACGGCGTTCACGGCTTCACGCTCGACCCGGATTGCGGCGAGTTTCTCCTCACGCACGAGTCGATTCGATTCCCCGAGAAGCCGAAGTACTTCAGCGCGAACCAGGGCGGCGAGACGACGTGGTCGCCGGAAGTGCAGCGCTACGTCCGGTGGCTTCGCGGCATGGAGTCCGAGCCCGCGTCGCCAAAGCTCTCGAGCCGCTACGTCGGTACGCTCGTCGTCGACTTCCATCGCAATCTCATCGACGGCGGAGTGTTCCTGTATCCGGCCGTATCGAAGAAGGGCGCACCCCCGAAGGGCAAGCTCCGTCAACTGTACGAGCTCGCGCCGCTCGCGTTCCTCGCCGAGCAGGCAGGAGGCGCGGCGTCGAACGGGGTCACGCCCACGCTCGACATCGAGCCGACGGAGCTTCACCAACGCGAAGCGATCTTCATCGGCGACCGCGGGCTCGTCGAGCAAGCGGACGCATTTCTCGCGCAGCCCGCGTCCTGATCGACGAGCAACGGGTCGCGCCGCGCCGCGGTGATGTTGCTTCGGCATCGTCATGCATCGGGCTCGCTTCGTGGCGTCGGAGGGGGCGTGGGGGCATTGATATACTCCCCGCGCTCGACCGGGGTGCCAACGGGGCTGTCCCGGAGCGAGGCGACACTTCCGAAATCCGGAGACCCTACGATGGACGATGCGTTGAAGCTCACGGCGCGTTGCGCGGCCGGCGGCTGAGCGTCCAAACTGGGTCCGGGTGACCTGGCTGACGTTCTGGCGGGGCTGACGCTCCGATCGCATCCTGACCTCCTCGGGGGGCTCGAGAACTCCGAGGATGCGGGGGTGTTTCGTATCTCCGACGACGTGGCGATCGTGCAGACGGTCGACTTCTTCACGCCCGTGGCGGACGACCCGAGAGATTTCGGAAGAATCGCTGCGGCCAACGCGCTTTCGGATGTCTACGCGATGGGTGGGGTACCGATCACGGCGCTCAACGTGGTCGGGTATCCGATGAAGGAGTTGGGGCCGGATCCGTTGCGCGAGATTCTCGCGGGCGAGCTCGAGAAGATCCACGAGGCCGGTGCTTGCCTCGTCGGCGGTCATACGGTCGAGGACGCGGAGCTCAAGTACGGCGTGAGCGTGACGGGAACCGTGCATCCCGAGCGGATCGTACGGAATTCGGGAGCGCGGCCGGGCGATCGTCTCGTGTTGTCGAAGCCGATCGGAACCGGCGCCGTCGCGACGGCTCTCAAGCGCGGCGAAGCCAGTGCCGAAGCCGTGCAGACGTCGATCGAGTGCATGGCGACGCTGAACAAGGACGCGGCCCTCGCGATGGTCGAGGCCGGGGCGAGTGCGGCGACCGACGTGACGGGTTTCGGCTTGCTCGGGCATGCGCTCGAGATGGCCGGTGGGAGTGGCGTGCGACTCGTGATCGAGGCCGCGCGGGTGCCAACACTTCCGGGTGCGCTCTCGTACCTGGAAGCCGGTTGCGTCTGCGGCGGAACGAAGCGCAACGCGGGCCACTATGGTCCGTCAGTATCGTTCGAGCGCGATTTGTCCGAGGCCGAGCGCATGCTGCTGTTCGACGCGCAGACGTCGGGCGGGTTGCTCGTGGCGATTGCGGCCGAGCGCGCGGATGCGCTCGTGACCGCCATGCAGGATCGCGGCGTCGGCGCCGCGGCGATCGTGGGCGAAGTGCTCGACGATGCCGGGGACGGCATCGGGATCGAGATTCGATGATGCACGGTCTCGCCTCGGCGAGACACGATACGAAGTCGAAAGGACGGATGGACGGATGAGTGCGAAGCCCGGTTTCTCGAGGGTGATCCTCGGCTTTCTCGCGGTCGCGGTGATCTCCGTGGCGGCTGCCGGTATCTGGCATGGCGCGCTCGGAGCGCTCGGCAAGGGGATTCCGTTCGCGGGGCAGTGGGATCCGACGATCGGTCCCGTCGGACCGGTCGAGGAAGAAGCCGAAGTGGGGCTGCTCACGCTCGAGCAAGCCTACGAACGCTACGTGAACGAAGAGGTCAACACGTTCATCCTGTTCATCGACGCTCGCACGCCCGACCACTTCCAAGAGGGACACATCGAGGGCGCGATCAACGTGCCCGCGGTCTTCGACCAGGTCGACGACTACCAAGCGCTCTACGACGACTTCCTGCGGGTCCATCCGCCCGAAGAAGGGCTGCCGATCGTCATCTACTGCAACGGTGCCGATTGCACGGATTCGCACGAGCTGCGCGAGAAGTTCTTCGATGCCGGCTACTACGACATGTACATCCTGTTCCAGGGGTATCCCGAGTGGAAGGAGGCGGGGTATCCGGTCGTCGAGCCGGAATCCACAGGGCCCGCGGAGCCGATCTACACGGCGAGTCCGTTGCGACCGCTGTGGCTCGCGAGCATGATCGTGGCGATCCTGTTCGCGATCGGCGCGGCCGTGCATCCGCTTGCGCGCAAGCTGTGGACGTGCAAATGGGTGTCGCTGGTGTTTCGGCTGACGTTGGGGGGCGTGTTCCTCGTCGCGTCGTACTACAAGATCACCGATCCCGGTGAGTTCGCGAAGACGGTGTATCAGTACGGTGTCGTGCCGGGTGGCCTGGTCAACGCGTTCGCGATGCTGTTGCCGTGGATCGAGGCCGTGGCGGGCGTGATGATCATCCTCGGCTGTTTCACGCGAGGCGCCGCGCTCGCCATCGCGGCGATGCTGCTCTCGTTCTCGATCGCGCTCGGGGTCAACGTCGCGCAGGGCAACTCGCTCGACTGCGGCTGCTTCAAGAGCGCGACCGAGGCGAAGGACTCGGATCCGATCGGGCTGATCTACCGCGACATCGCGATGTTGATCCTCGCGATCCAGGTCGTCGGCGTCACGACACACCCGGGCGTGCTCGACCTCTTCGGCTCACGGCGCGAAAACGAGTCGCACGGGGCACGGGCCGAGAGCTGACGGGCCGAGAGCTGAGGGACCGGATCAGGGACGCGGCGTTTCGGGTTCGGGCTGTCGATCCTCGACAGCGCATCCGGTGGGGCCTCAGCCGCCGCCGATCCCGAGCGCGGGCAGCACCCAGCGTTGCGCCGCGAGCGCGAGCGCGATGACGACGACGAGCGCCGCGATGGACCCGCCGGACGCGAAGCGCGATCCGGAATCGCCGGATCCAGCGGCGCCGGCTCCCGAGCCTCCGTCGCCCGCCGCGTGGGCTCCGGGATCGAGCGTCGGGTCGGCGTTCGACCCGTCGTCGTGCCTCGGGGCGCGTTCGTTCGGATCTGTGTGCATCCTACAGGCCTCCATCGGGTTCCGCGTTGCGATGCGTATCGGATGTTCCTCGTGCTCGATTGATAGAATACGGGGAACGTAGGAGATCGCAAAGGGATTCGGTCTTCTCTGCGACTCCGACCCGAATTCGAATCCGAACCCGACTGTCGAAGACCGCGACTCGGATCGCCGCGGTGCGAAGATCGCGACGCATCCGTCTCGCCGGAGCCCCGAGTCATGAATCGTCCCGCGACACTCGGCGCCTTGAGGGCGTCCGACTACCGACCCCGAAGCGTGCGCGAGGAGCTGCGCGAGAACTTGCGCACGGCGCTGCGCGACGGCCGGAAGCTCTTCCCCGGCGTCATCGGCTACGACCAAACCGTGATCCCGCAGATCGTCAACGCGATCCTCTCTCGCCACAACTTCATCCTGCTCGGTTTGCGCGGGCAGGCGAAGACACGCATTCTGCGTGGGCTCATGGAGTTGCTCGACGAGGCGGTGCCGATGATCGCGGGGAGCGATCTGCGCGAGGATCCGCTCCATCCGCTGTCCGAGCCCGCGAAGCGGCGTGTCGCCGAGGAGGGCGACGATCTCGCGATCGAGTGGCTCTCGCGCGAGGAGCGCTACGTCGAGAAGCTCGCGACGCCCGACGTGACGATCGCCGACCTCATCGGGGACATCGATCCGATCAAGGCCGCGAATCGGCGACTCGACTTCGCGGATCCGGAGGTCATCCACTACGGGGTGATTCCGCGTGCGAACCGCGGACTGTTCGCGATCAACGAGCTGCCCGACCTCGCGCCGCGCATCCAGGTCGGCTTGCTCAACATTCTCGAAGAAGGCGACATCCAGATTCGCGGCTTCCCCGTGCGGCTGCCGCTTGATCTCGTCATGGCGTTTTCGGCCAATCCCGAGGACTACACGAACCGCGGCAACATCATCACACCGCTCAAGGACCGCATCGAATCGCAGATCCAGACGCACTATCCGCGCGACCTCGAGCATGCGCTCGCGATCACGCGCCAAGAGGCGTGGACCGAACGTGCCGAGGGCGAGGTCGTCGTTCCCGAGTTCTTCCGCGAGATCGTCGAGCACATCGGGTTCGAGGCTCGGCGCTCGGAGTTCGTCGATCAGAACTCGGGTGTCAGTGCGCGCGTGACGATCTCGGCGCTCGAGAACCTCGTCAGCAATGCGGAGCGCCGCGCGCTCCTCAGGAACGAGTGGCCCGCCGTGCCCCGTATCTGCGACCTCGGGAACGTGCTGCCGTCGATCACGGGCAAGATCGAGCTCGTGTACGAGGGCGAGCAAGAAGGGAGCGTCGCGGTGGCTCGTCACATCACGGGCCGAGCCGTGAAGGCCGTCTTCGCGTCGCGGTTCCCCGAGGCCGCGAAGCTCGAGGCCGATCAAGACCGCGACGACACGCCGTTTCGCGAGATCCTCGATTGGTTCGCCGAGTCGAAGAGCGTGACGCTCGACGACGATCAGAGCAACGCCGAGTACCTCACCGAGCTCGGACGGGTGCCGGGGCTCG
>JAUIME010000238.1 GCA_030433195.1 bacterium | reverse complement strand
AATTCGCTCGTCGAGAACGTCGAGCGACTCGAGATCTTGAAGGCGCTCGAACACTACGATCACAACAAGACGCGCGCCGCCGAGGCGCTCGGCATCAGCCGCTTCACCTTGCAACGAAAGCTGGAGAAGTATGACATCTCGTAGACGTCTTCGGTTCGTGCTCGTGATGGGGATGGCCTTCACCGCGGGGTTCGTCGTTCTGGCGCCGACCTCCGTCGATGCCGACATCATTCACTTGAAGAACGGCGGCAAGGTGGAAGGAACCGTCGAGAGCGAGAGCGGCGGCGTGCTGACCGTGAAGACGCGATTCGGGCGCCAGAAGATCCCTCGAGCCAACGTCGATCGGATCGAAAAAGCCGAACGCACGATCGACGTCTACGAGCGAAAGCGCAAGGCGCTCGACGAGAAGGATGCGAAGGCCGTCTTCGCGCTCGCGCAGTGGTGCCGTGAGAACTCGCTGAGCAAGCAGGCGCGAACGCTCCTCGAGAGGACCGTCACGCTCGATCCGAGGCACGAGGAGGCGCAAACGGCGCTCGGCAACGTCCTCCACGAAGGCGAGTGGATGACACCCGAAGAGCGCGCCGCGGCCATCGAGCGCGCGGCCGACGCGGAGAAGCGAGCTCGAGGACTCGTTCTCTACGAGGGCGAATGGGTCCCGAAGGAAGTTCGCGACGCCAAAGAGCAGGGGTTGGTTCAGTTCGAAGGGCGCTGGATCTCACCCGAGGAGCTGCGCGTGCTGCGCGGACTCGTCCAGGACGAGGAAGGGCAGTGGGTCCACCGTGACGCACTCGCCGCGCGCGCCGAGGCGAAACGACTCGAGAAAGAACTCGGGCTGCGGTTGCGCCTTCACGACACGGATCATTTCCTCGTACGCAGCGCGCTCGACAAGAAACACATCCAAGCGCTCGGCGAGGCGCTCGAGAAGGGGCATACCGTCTTCCATCGCACGTTCGGGATCGAGAAAGACCTCCTGAAGCACCGCCTCTTGCCCGTGATCGAGGTCGAAGAGCGGCGCAAGTTCCAGCAGTTCCTCGAGATCTTCGCGAAGGACCACGAGATGTCGGAGGCGTGGCTGGGAGTCGCGCAGCAGGCGATCGGGACCTACCACTTCGATCCGCCGCTCATCGCCGAGTACCTCGGTTCGAGGTCGACGGACTATCTCGTCAATGGTGCCGTCAACAAGCTCGGTCGCATTCTCGCCAACTTGTTCTACTACAACTTCAACTATCTGCCCGCGTGGTTCGAAGAGGGTATGGCGGTGTGGCTCGAGGTCGAGGTGTGCGGCAACTGCACCACGTACTACCTCGGAGCGCCGAGCGCGAGCGCGCGCGGCCGCTACTCGAAACCGAAACCGGACGTCTCCAAACGCTTCGACCCGAACAAGGGCTGGATCCTGCACGGCGAGTGGATCCTCATGCTTCGCGACGCCGTCGACGCCGAAGAAGACACGCCGATCCATCGACTGCTCTACATGGAGGCGACCGAGTTCGGCTCGCTCGACATCGCGAAGTGCTGGAGCTTCATCGACTATTGGGTCCGCGAGGAACCGGAGAACTTCGTCGCGTTCATCCGGCTGATTCGCGAGAAGATGCCGCGCTACAACAGCGCGATGACGCCACGGCAGATTTCCGAAATCCAAGAGAAGGCATTCAAAGAGGCGTTCGGCCGTCGGTTGATCGAGCTCGAAGAAGAGTGGGAGTCCGAGGCACTCGTGGAGTGACCCTCGCATGATTCGCGAAGAGGATCAGGTACTCGCCAAGCTCATCGCGCGGCACAATCTTCTGCCCCCGGAGGCCATTGCGTCCGGGATGGCGGCGCTCGAGTCCTCGGAGCGGTCGCTCAAGGAGATTCTCGTCGAGCGTGGGCTGCTCACGCGCGCGCAGGTGCAAGAGCTCGAACGCCTCGCGTCCCGCGTCATGCAGGGCGGGCCGATTCCCGGCTACGAGATGATCGAGCGCGTGGGGCGCGGCGGGATGGGCGCCGTCTATCGCGCGAAGCAGCTTTCGATGGGCGGGCGCACGGTCGCGCTCAAGGTCGTGCGGTTGCCGCGCGGCCGCGATCGCCGCAACGCGCGGCGACTGCTCCAAGAGGCGAAGATCGTCGGCGGGCTCGATCACCCGAACATGGTGAAGGGCTACGACGTCGGCGTCGCGGGCGACTACTGCTACTTCGTCATGGAGTTCATCGACGGCGAGAGTCTGCGCGACGTTCTGCAGCGCAAGCGACTCGATCCGGCGACGGCACTGCGCGTGACGCGACACATCGCGTCGGCGCTCGTGCACGCGCACGATCACGGCGTCGTGCATCGTGACGTGAAGCCCGGCAACATCCTCATCACGCGCGAGGGCGTGCCGAAGCTCACGGACCTCGGTCTCGCGAAAGGGCCGCGCGACTCGACGTTGACGCGTAGCGGCGTCACGCTCGGAACTCCGCAGTACATCTCGCCCGAGCAGGCGAAGTCACCGAGCGCGGCCGACGCGCGATCCGACATCTACTCGCTCGGCGCGACGCTCTATCACATGGTCACGGGCATTCCGCCGTACCAGGGGGACACGCTCGCGTCGGTGATCTCTCAGGTGCTGTTCGAGCCGTACGTGCCGCCCGAAGACTTGAATCCCGAGCTCGGCCCCGACCTCTGCACGCTCATCGACAAGATGATGGTGAAGGATTCCGAGCGCCGCTACGCCGATGCGCGCGCTCTCCTGCTCGACATCGACGCGGTGCTCGAGGGTGAGATCATCGATCCCGTTCCGGACGAGTCGCGCGAGACGTCGCGCCCGCGTCGTCTCGGCGCGTGGGTCGGCGTCGCCGTGCTGGTGCTCTCGGTCGCGGGTGTCGTCTACGCGATCGTCGATTCGAGTGCGCGGCGGCGTGACTCGAGGCCGCCCGTCGTCGCGCAGGATCCCGAGCTCGCGGCGCTCGCGCGTGAAATCCGCGACGCGGATCGCCGCTACCCGATTCGCGGTTGGCGCCCCCGGTTGCTGGTCGAAGCCGCGGGCGAGTGGGCGCCGCTTGCGGATGCCTACCCGAACGCGCAAGTGCCGCGGGAGCGACTGGCGGCTCTCGAACGCCGCTTCGAGCGGGCCGTCGGCGACCTCTACGTCGAGCTCGATGCGTGGGCCCGTGAGTCGGTGCCTGCCGACGAACTCGGGAGCACGATCGATCGGTTCGAGGCGGAGTCCGTGAGTCGGTTCCGCCAGCGCTTCGGTCGCGATCCCGACGAGGTTCCGACGGCGTGGCGCGAAGCGCGCCGTGCCCGCCATCGAGAGACGCGTGCGTCGCTCGCCGACTGGGTGAGCGCGACGGAGACCGACATCTTCACGAAGGCGCTCGAAGGGGTGGACCGATCGGAGAATGCGAGCGCCGCGGCCTCGGCCGTTGCGGAGCTTCGCGAACGGTACGAGGCGGAGCGCGCCCAACTCACGCCCGAGGCGACGGAGCAGATCGAGGCGATGCTCGTCGTGGCCGAGCGCAGGGCACGCGACGCCTACGGTGCGGCCGCCTCGAAGAAGCTCGAAACCGCGATGCGCGAGGCGTCCGAGGGACGTGTCCGTACGGCGCGCGAGCGCGTGCGAGGCGTCGTGGAGGATTCGATGTTCGGGGTCCTCGGATCGGCGAGCGAGGCCGACGAGGCCCGGCGCGCCATCGACGACTCGGAGTCGCGATTCGACGATCGGATCGGGGAGACGCTCGACGAAACCTTGCGCGAGACGCAGAACGCGCTCGGCCGGCGTCGCGTCGCCGAGGCGAAAGCGTCGCTCGCTACGGGACGACGAGAGATCGATCGGCTCCGGGGCGAACTCGATCGGGCGGCCGAGGCATCCGTGCGGCTCGACGGATTCGCGGTCGGTATCGAGGCCGTCCGTCGCAACTACGATCGCGTACTCGCGAAGCTCGCGGAGGAAGCGGCTTCGGTTCCGGAATCGGCGGTCGCGCTCGCGGACGGGACGCGCGTTCGGATCGAGGCGATTGACGAAGGGCGTATTCGCGGCGTCACGGCCGAGAACGGGATCGTGGCTTCGTACGCGATCACGGATCTGCGACGCGACGAGGTCGTCGATCGAGCCGTCGAGACGGCGATCGATCGCGCGCAGCGGATCGAGGCCGCCTGGGGGATCCTCGCCGAGGCGTGGGCCCCGGGCCTCGAAATCGAAGAGAGGATCGAGCTGGCCGATCGCGCCGAAGGGATCTTCGGGTCGGCGACGGCACGGAACGCGGCGTCGGGCGGCGATCGAGACGAGCGGGATCGTGTCGGGGGCCGCGCGTTCGAGTCGTTCGTCGCGGCGATCCGGTCCGCGTCGCGAGAGGAACAAGCGAGGCTTCGACAGCGTGCCGACCTCCTCCTCCGCGAGGCCGAAGCCGACCTCCGAGCCGGCCGTTTCGCCTCTGCCGTGGCCGCTTACGACGAGCTTGCGGAGCCGCCGCTCTCGCGCGTGCTCGCGCGGGCCGACCGGCGTCGAGTCGAGGACGGGTCGAAGAGCGCGAGGCGGGAAGCCCGCCGCGCCGAGCTCGCGTCCCGGTTCGCCGGCGACGTGACGTTCCTCGACGAGGCGGGCAACGACCGTGACGTGCGCATCACGTACGACTTCGACGATCCGCGCGAGCTGGCCGACTGGAAGGCCGGAGCGCGGTGGTCGATCGAGGACGGTCGTCTGCGCGAAGCCCCGCGAGAGCTCGACTTCACGCGCGAGGGCCTCGTCTTCCCGCACCGTTTCGACCTGCTCGCGGACTTCCGGATGACCGTCGAGATCGTCACCAACGAGACGCCGCTCCAGCTGTACTTCTGGCTGTCGTCGTTCCACGGGAACTCGTTCGGCATCATGTCGGGCGAGCGCAGCGATCTGCAGCAGCTCAACTTCTACCGTGGCACGATCGATGAGTTCGAAGACGCGTTCCATTTTCCGGATCCCGACGTCGGAGCGTCGCGCGGGTATCCCGAGCCCAAGGGCAACCGGCCGGGCCCGCGTCTCGAACCCGGGACCCGCTACGTCCTTCGCTTCGGGATTCTCGACGACGGGCGTTCGTTCTCGTTCGAGATCGGGGATCGGGAGTGGTACGCGACGCCGATCGGCAACGTCCGCCGCGAGGGGCCGATCGAGATCCGTACGAATGCGCCGCATGCGTTCGAGCGGATCGTCATCGAGGGACGAATCGAATCATGAGCGCTTCGGGAGTGTAGTGGAATCGCGCAGCGGAGCGATCGAGATCGCTCGATCCGAACGCGCGGTCCGAGCCCGAGACGCGTCCGGAGCCGCTCCGAAGTGCGGTTTCGAGTTGGCATCGAGTTTGCAAACGCCTGCTGCATCGGGGGCGGGAATCGACCGAGAGAGAGGCCCATGTCCAATCACGACGGATCGCCGAAGGGCGATCGGACGAGCCCCGATCACGGCCCGCGTGTGTTGTTGATCCGCGGTGTCCGCGGTTACCTGTGCGACGAGTCGTTCCGACTCGCGTACGGGCAATCCGTGACCGTGGGGCGCAGCCGCCATTGTCGATTCTCGCTCAAGCAAGGACGGAAGTTCGAGGAAACCGACGGTAACGTCGATGCGCCCGAGTTTCTGCGGGTCTCGAGAGAGCATCTCGAGATCAGCTATCCGCATCCCGAGATGATCGAGATTCGGAACTTGGGGCGTAACGGCACGCGCGTCGGCGGACAGCCGATCGAACGCGTGGTGTTGACCGAGATCGGTCGGCCGACGCGCATCGACTTCGGTGCCGACGAGGTCCTCGAGCTCACGTGGATCGACGATGCATCCGCGAACGGTTCCTCGAACGGGAACGCATAGGTTCATCCGACCGAGGCCGTTCGGAACGTAGCAGGCGTGCTCGCGACGCGGGCGCTGGTCCGAAGCGTGTACGGGAATGACCGTCTCGCACTCGCTCCGACTCTTCGAATCGTGATCGGGTTCTCGCACGCCCGGTCGTGTGGATCGAAGAGTCCCCGGCGCGCTGCGGCTCGGCACCCCGGCGCGAGCGCGTAGGCTACGGTTCCGAACGGCCTCGTTCGTTTTCCGGCCAAGCCGCGGCCACCTTCGTGACGCGATCCGACGTTTCGGGGACGCTCGCGAGGATCTCTTCCACGATCGCTTCCGGCGCGACGTCGTCGGCCTCGGCTTCGAAGTCGAGGAGCACGCGATGGGCGAGCGCGGGTTTCGCGACGGCTCGGATGTCGTCGTACGCGAGGTTGAGGCGCCCGTCGAGCAGCGCGTGGACCTTCCCGCCGAGGAGCAGGGCTTGGCCGCCGCGCGGACTCGCGCCGTATCGCACGTACCGCCGGACGGACTCGAGGGGAGGCGTGGCGCCACCGTTCGAAGTCGGGCGTGTCGCGAGCAGCAAGCGCACGGCGAAATCGAGAACCGGTGCGGGGGTGATCACCGAACGTACGCAGTCGCGCAGGCGGCGAATCTCGCCGGCGCCCGCGACGGCGGCGGGACGATCGTCGCGTGTGCCCGTCGTGCGATCCAAGATGCTCGCGAGGTCGTCGGCTCCGGGCGCGGGGATTCGAATCTTGAACAGGAAGCGATCGAGCTGCGCTTCGGGTAGCGGATAGGTCCCGGCCATCTCGATCGGGTTTTGCGTCGCGAACACGAGGAACGGATCCGGGAGTTCGTGCACGGTTCCGAACGCCGTGACGCTCGACTCTTGCATCGCTTCGAGGAGTGCGGATTGCGTCTTCGGCGTCGCGCGGTTGATCTCGTCCGCGAGGACGAGGTTGCCAAAGAGCGGGCCTTCGCGAAAGCGGAAGCGGCGGCCGTCGGGCGTCTCCTCGAAGATCTCGGTGCCCGTGATGTCGGCGGGCATGAGGTCGGGCGTGAACTGGATGCGCCGGAAGACGAGGTCGCAGGCCTCCGCGAGTGCTCGGACGAACGACGTCTTGCCGACACCCGGCACGCCTTCGAGGAGTGCGTGGCCTCCCGTCAGCATGCAGACGAGGAGTTGCGTCACCACGTCGTCGCAGCCGACGATCGTCTTCGCCATCTCGCTGCGGAGGCGTTGCGTGACATCGGTGAATTCCGCGAGGGCGGTTGCCGGGTCGTTCGTCATCGAGTGCCTCGTTTCGTTGCGTCTGGCGTTCGAAAGGACGGGGCGTGCGGCCTTGCCGCGGTTCGAGCGCTCATCGGCGAACGATGTAACAGCCGCCGGTCTGCTCCGCGAGTCCCTTCATGAGCTCGACGTTGTGCTCGTCTCCGAGCCCGATCGTATGGATGCGAACGCGCCGCTCGGGGTGACGGTGCACGATATCCCGAAGAATTTCGTCCGGCTCGAGGCGATCGCCGCGATTGGGGCGGCCGTCCGAGAGGACGAAGATCGTGTCGACGCCACCGGGCGGGCCGTCGTTTTCGCCCGCCGCGAACGCCGCGCGCAGCGCTCCCGAAAGATTCGTCCCGCCCGAGGCTTCGACCGCCTCGGTGAACGCGATCGCGTCGGCGCGGGTTTGCGTGTCGATCTCGACGAGATCGGGGCGCCAGGTCGTCACGACGTCACCGAAGAAGACGAGGTTGAACGCGGCGGGCTCGCGTAGCTCG
>JAUIME010000237.1 GCA_030433195.1 bacterium | reverse complement strand
CGATCGAGCCTCAACTTCATCGGCAACATCGAGGGACAGGACGCGTTCAGCGGGAAGTGCGACATCATCGTCTGCGAAGGATTCGTCGGCAACGTCATCTTGAAGGTGAGCGAGGGATTCGCCGAGATGACCGTGTCGTGGATGCAGGACATGATCCAGCAACAGAGCCCGCGGGGAGCGGAAAAGGCGACGTGGCAGGATGCGCTGCGTCGTTTCGAACAACACACGGACTACGCGACGTACGGGGGCGCACTCCTGCTCGGAGTCGACGCGACCTGCGTCATCTGTCACGGAAGATCGAACCCGCTCGCGATCGCGAACGCGATTCGGTCGGCGTCTCGATTCGTCGAGCGCGGCGTGCGAGAGCGCGTGATCGCGGGGCTGGCCGAACATCAAGACGCATCGGAACGGCCGCCCGGAAACGGGTCCCCGATGACATCGACCTCCGGCCCGCGGCCCTGAGGGCGCGGCACCGAGCGCTCACGGACGTCGTCACGCGCGACGCGTGAACGACGGCGTACGACCGACCGACAGGAGAACATCACATGAAACCAGCGGTTCTGTTTCCGGGACAAGGAGCCCAGCATGTCGGCATGGGCGCCGAGTTCCTTTCGAACGACGATGCCGCACGAGCGGTCTTCGAGCGCGCCAACGAGGTATTGGGCTTCGATCTCGCGGCGCTCTGCACGGGCGGCCCCGAGGAAGAGCTCGCCCGCACCGAGATCTGCCAGCCGGCCATCCTGACGACGAGCGTCGCGATCCTCGCCACGCTGCACGAAGACCCGGCCGAGCTCGCGCTCCAGTTCGAAGCGACCGCCGGATTGAGCCTCGGCGAGTATTCGGCTCTCGTCTTCGCCGGATCTCTCGAGTTCGAGGACGCGGTCGCGCTCGTGCGCAAGCGCGGACGCTACATGCAGGAATGCTCCGACGCCCAACCGAGCGGCATGGTGAGCTTGCTCGGCGCCGACGAAGAGACCGCCGCGAAGATCTGTGATCGCGTCCGCGAAGACGACGTCGCCGACGTCGCGAACCTGAACGGCGCGGGACAGGTCGTGGTCTCCGGGAGTTCGGCCGCGATGGAGCGCGTCGTGGCGGTGGCTTCGGAGTTCGGGATTCGCCGCGCGATCCCGCTCAAGGTATCGGGCGCGTTCCACTCGGAGCTCATGCGTCCCGCCGCCGATCGTCTTCTCGAAGATCTGAAGTCGATCACGATCCGAGAGCCGCGCATCGATTTCTACTCAAACGTCTCGGGTGCGAAGGTGTCCGATCCGGAGCAGATCCGCGAGTTCCTCGGACGCCAGGTGTGCAGTCCGGTCCGTTGGGAGAACTCGATGCAGGCCATGGTCGAGGCCGGAATCACGCGCTTCGTCGAGCCGGCCCCCGGCAAGGTGTTGAGCGGTCTCGCCAAGAAGATCCACCGCGAGTCCGAGACCGTCTCGATCACGACGCCGGACGAAGCCACCGCCGCTAACGAGAAGCTCGGAGCCGCTTGGTCATGAGTATCACGCTTTCCCTCGACGGCCAGGTCGCCGTCGTGACGGGCGCCACGCGCGGCATCGGACGCGGGATCGCCGAAACCCTCGCGAAGGCCGGCGCTGCCGTCGCGCTCATCGGACGCGACACGGCTCGACTCGCCGAAGTGGAGGCCGCGATCACCGAGGCGGGGGGCCGCGCCAAGTCGTGGGGCCTCGACGTCGGCGATCCGTCGGCGATCCAATGCGTCTTCAAGGAGATCCCGCGCGACCTCGGCTCGCTCGACATTCTCGTCAACAACGCCGGCATCACGCGTGACAACATCCTGCTGCGGATGAAACCCGACGAGTGGAACGACGTCCTCGAGACCAATCTCACGGGCGTATTCCATTGCATGCAGGGCGCGGCCCGCGCGATGCTGAAGGCGCGCGCCGGCAAGATCATCAACCTGACGTCGGTTTCGGCGCAGCGCGGAAACATCGGGCAAGCGAACTACGCGGCCTCGAAGGCGGGAGTCATCGCGCTCACGAAATCGGCGGCCAAGGAGTTCGCGGCGAGAGGCGTGCAGGTGAACGCGATCGCGCCGGGACTCATCGAAACCGACATGACGTCGGCCATGACCGAAGAGGTCCGCGACGGGCTCCTCGCGAATCTGCCGATGGGCCGGCTCGGCACGGTCGACGAGATCGCCAACGCGGTTTTGTTTCTCGCAAGCCCTTGGTCCAGCTACATTACGGGCGAGGTCCTCATCGTCGATGGCGGCCTCGCGATGTAGTTGTCGGGCCCTGGAGTTGCATGTAGACTGTGGCGACTTTGGATCGCTCGCAAACGTTGCGTGCGCAAGGAGTCGCCTGAAGACCCGACGCCTCGGCGTCGCCATTCTCTCGGAGCACCTCTGCGGAAGAGTGCGACGCTTCGAGAGTCGAACGATGGAAGAATCGGGAGGTCACAGTGGCTGTGGACGCGAAGAAGCGAGAAGAGATCAAGGAAAAGGTCATCAAGATCGTGTGCGAGCAGATGGGCACGACTCCCGACAAGGTCGCGGAAGAGACGTCCTTCATCAACGACTTGGGCGCCGACTCGCTCGACACCGTCGAGCTCGTCATGGAGTTCGAGGATCAGTTCGACCTCAACATCCCGGACGAAGAAGCGGAGAAGATCCAGACCGTCGGCGACGCGATCAACTACATCGACGAAAAATCCTGAGCGATGCAGAAACGTCGGGTAGTGATTACGGGGGTCGGAGTCGCGTGCTCTCTCGGCTTCCGCAAGGATGACGTGTGGGATCGTCTCGTCGCGGGCACCAGCGGCGTCTCCACGATCGAGAACTTCGACACGACCGACTTCGCGGTCCACATCGGCGCCGAGATCAAGAACTTCGACCCCACGCAGTGGATGACGCCGCGTGAGGCGAAGGGATACGATCGTTTCTCGCAGTTCGGCGTCGCCGCGGCCGAGGAGTGCGTGCAAGACTCGGGGATCGACTTCTCGAAGGTCGATCCGTATCGCGTCGGCGTGCTCATCGGAACCGGTATCGGCGGCATCACCGAGATCGAGACGCAGCACGAAAAGCTCGTGACGCGTGGACCGTCTCGGGTGTCGCCGTTCCTCGTGCCGAAGATGATGGGCAACGCGGTCTCCGGCGTCATCTCGATGCGCTACGGACTGCAGGGCATCAACTACGTGGCGATGTCGGCGTGCGCGTCGGGTTCGAACGCGATCGGCGCGGCTCTGCGCACGATCCAGTTCGGAGATGCCGACGTCGTCGTCACCGGCGGGTCCGAAGCCGCACTCGGTCCGTTGGGGCTCGCCGGGTTCTGCTCGGCCCGTGCCCTGTCGCGTCGTAACGACGATCCCACGAAGGCGAGTCGCCCGTTCGACAAGGATCGTGACGGCTTCGTCATGAGCGAAGGCGCCGGGATCCTGATGTTCGAGGAGTACGAGCACGCCAAGGCGCGCGGCGCGCACATCTACTGCGAGGTCTGCGGGAGCGGCATGTCCGGCGACGCGCACCACATCACGGCACCGCATCCCGAAGGGGTCGGCGCCGCAAAGGCGATGGAACTCGCGCTCGCCGACGGCGGCATTCCGATCGACGAAGTCGATTACGTGAACGCGCACGGGACGTCGACCGAGCTCAACGACAAGATCGAGACGAGTGCGATCAAACGCGTCTTCGGAGATCGTGCGAAGAAGCTCGCCGTGAGCTCGACCAAGTCGATGATCGGTCACATGCTCGGCGCGTCGGGTGGGTTCGAGTCGGTTGCGGTCGCGCTCACGATCGATCGTGGCGTCGTCCATCCGACGATCAACTACGAGACCCCCGATCCCGATTGCGATCTCGACTACGTCCCGAACACCGCGCGCGAGATGCCGGTTCGCTACGCGATCTCCAATTCGTTCGGGTTCGGCGGACACAACGCGTGCATCGCCTTCGGCAAGGTCTGACCCCTCGGCATGGCTGCGACTCCTGCGACGGATTCCCGCGAGCGTGACCTGCGAGACCGTTATCGGTCCGCCGGACAAGAGCACGTCCTGCGATTCGTCGCGGAGCTCGAGCCGGCGCGGCGCGAGGCGTTCTTCGACGAGCTCGAGGCGGTCGACCTCGACCTCGTGACGAGACTCGTGCGGGGCGACGACGCGGCTGCGCTCGCGGCGACCGGCGGCGAGATTCGACCGGCGCCCCTCGTGCGTTTGCCGAGTACGGATGCCGAGCGAGAAGCCGCGGCCCGTGCCCGCGACGAGGGCGAACGCATGCTGCGCGACGGCAGCGTCGCCGTGCTCACGGTCGCGGGTGGACAGGGGACGCGGCTCGGCTTCGACTCTCCGAAAGGGATGTACCCCATCGGTCCCGTCAGCGATCGCACGTTGTTCCGGCTCTTCGCGGAGAGCCTGCACGCGGCCGCCGCGACATGGGGGCCGTACCCGCTTTGGATGATCCTCACGAGCCCCGCCACGCACGATGCCACCTTGGCGTACTTTGCCGACGAAGGGCACTTCGGGCTCCCGAAGGACCGCCTGCTGTTCCTCATGCAAGGTTCGATGCCGGCCGTCGACGACGACGGCAAGCTGCTCCTTGCCGCGAAGGATCGCCTCGCGACGAGCCCGAACGGTCACGGCGGATCGCTTCTCGCGTTGCGCGATCGAGGCGGCCTCGCCGCGATGCGCGACGTCGGCGCGACGACGCTCTACTACTTCCAAGTCGACAATCCGCTCGTGCCCATCCCGGATCCGGTGCTGCTCGGGCACCACCGACTGGGACACGCCGAGATGTCCACGAAGGTCGTCCCCAAGCGCTCTCCGGACGAGAAGGTCGGCGTCTTGTGTGAGCGAGAGGGCCGCACGTGCGTGATCGAATACAGCGATCTCGACGAGGCGCGCATGAACGAACGAGATGCCGACGGCGATCTCGTCTTCCGCGGCGGGAACATCGCCGTGCATGCGCTCGAGCGGTCGTTCATCGAGCGTATCGTCGAAACCGGCGAGGGACTGCCGTACCACCGCGCGCACAAGAAGATCCCGTTCGTCGACGAGCGTGGCAACCGCGTCGAGCCGACGAACCCCAACGGGACCAAGTTCGAGATGTTCGTGTTCGACGCGCTTCCCGAGGCGCGCAAGACCGTGACGCAAGAAGTCGCGCGCGAGGACGAGTTCGCACCCGTCAAGAACGCGCACGGCGAAGACTCGCCGGACACGTCGCGTCGCGCGCTGACCGAGGCCTACGCGCGATGGCTCCGGGCGGCGGGCGTCGACGTGCCGCGCGATGCCGACGGCCTCGTACCCGGCGCGATCGAAGTCAGCCCGCGCTTCGCGCACGACGCAGCGAGCTGCGCCGCGCGAGTCCGCGAGTCGGGCCCTCTCGAATACCGAGACGGCTGGGTGCTCACGCACGACGAGAGCTGAGCCGTGGCGCCGGCGGCCGTTCCCGATCGCCTGTGTCTCGTGACCGACGGATCGCGACCGTACGACGATCTGATCCACCGCGTCGAACGACTCGTCGAGGCAGGCGTCCGCTGGGTCCAGTTTCGAGAGCCCCAGCGACCGACCCACGAGAGCTTCGAGCTCTGCTGCGCCATGAACCACCGACTCGTGCAAACGGGCGGCTCTCTGTCGGTCAACGATCGCGTCGACGTCGCGCTCGCATCCGAAGCGGAAGGCGTTCACCTCGGCTGGCGGTCGATGCCGATCCCCGCGGTGCGCACGCTGCTCGGACGCGCGCGTCGCATCGGTTTCTCGGCGCACTCGCTCGAGGAAGCACGCAAGGCCTTCGACGACGGCGCCGACTACGTGTTCTTCGGACCGGTCTACGAGACCGAATCGAAGCGGGGAATCCTCCAGCCGACGGGACTCGACGCGCTGCGCCGCGTCGTCGAGCGAGCCGGCGGCCCGGTCGTCGCGATCGGCGGGATCGACGCGGGCCGCGTTGCCGACGTGCTCTCGACGGGGGTGGCCGGCATCGCCGTGATATCCTGCCTGATGGGAGCGCGCGATCTCGAGGCGGCCGCGCGGGATCTGCTCGCCGCGATCGAGAGCGAGGTGCGATGATCGAAGCCGCGCGTGTCTACCGGATCCTGCGTTTCGGACTTCTCGGCGTGACGATGGCCCTCGTCGTCAGCCTCGCGTATCGATATCGGATCGTGTCCGTGACGCCATTCTGCGATACCGTCGCGCCGAATCTCACAGGGGCCGACCGCGTCCTCGTCGACCGCTGGCCGATGTGGCGTGACCGACTCGAGCTCGGCGACCTCGTCGCCTACGAGCTGTTGCTCGCGGACGACCGCCGCGCGCGATACTTCGCAGCCGTCGGCGCGACGCCGGGCGCGACCCTCGAGAATCGCGGCGGCAAGCTCTGGGTCGACGACGTACCCACCGATTTCGCCGAGATCCCGATCGCCGACGAGACGCCGCGAGTTCCCGAGGGGATGTACCTGCTCCTCAACACGAACGCGAGATCGATGCTTCCGGACAGTCGCAACTTCGGTTTCGTAGACCGACGAGCGATCTTCGGAAGGGTCGGCGTCGCACTGCCGTTTTGAATGGCGACGACGTGCGGGCTCTACCCGAGACGTGAGATGAGCCGAATCGAGAGCGAACGCGACTGGATCGAGTGGGTCACGGCAAAGACGCGTCGACGCGACGCGCGCGTCCTCGTCGGCCCCGGGGACGACGCAGCCGTCCTTCGGCCCGCGGGATCCTCGCAGGAGATCGTCGTCACGGTCGATTCGATCGTCGAAGACGTTCACTTCGATGGCTCGGCAACACCGTACGACATCGGCTGGAAGGCGATGGCCGTCAACCTCTCGGACGTCGCGGCGATGGGCGCGGTGCCGGCAACGGCCGTGCTCGCGATCGGCGCGCCCGAAACCTGGAGCGCCGACGCGTTGCAAGACGTGATGCGCGGGTTGATCGCCGCTGCCGATGCCTATGCAGTCAGCGTGGTCGGCGGCGACTTCACCGCGAGCCCGCGCGGGTTGCACGTGACAGTGACGCTCATCGGGGAAACCCGCGGAGTTTCACCGGTGTTGCGGAGCGGCGCGAACCCGGGCGATGCGCTCTTCGTCACCGGGCCTCTCGGCGGATCGATCACGGGATCTCATCTTCGGTTCCGTCCCCGCGTTCGCGAGGGTCGCATCCTCGCCGAGCGTCACGGAGCGACGGCGATGATGGACATTTCGGACGGCCTCGGGATCGACGCGACTCGGCTCGCGCGCGCAAGCGGCTGCGAGCTCCGAATCGAAAGTGCGCTCGTGCCGGTGTCGGAAGCAGCCGCCGCGCTCGCGCGCACCTCGGGCCGCACGCCGCTCGAGCACGCACTCGGAGACGGCGAGGACTTCGAGCTACTCGTGACGCTCCCGACCTCCGTCAGCGAGCAGGCCCTCGCCGATCCGGATCTGACCGGTCTCACGCCAATCGGCAGGGTCGTCGAGGGATCGGGGGCGCGTCTCGTCGATGCCGACAACGAACGGAATCTCGAGGAGTACGGACATGAGCACTCGATTCGTCACGGCTGAGAGTCAAAGCGCACAAGAAACGATCGACCTCGGAACGCGCATCGGCGGCGTTCTGAAGGGCGGCGACGTCGTCGCGCT
>JAUIME010000236.1 GCA_030433195.1 bacterium | reverse complement strand
ACATTTCCTTCGTCTTGAAACACCGCTCGTCTTCGCTGTAGTAGACGCACGCATCGATCGGCGGCGAATAGAGGTGCAAGCTCACGGCGCGATCCTTCCCGACGTTTTCGATCGCGTGGATCCCCATGTCGTCGTTGATGTACGAAATGCCGGTCGGTTGGAGCTCGCCCTCTTCGAACCGCGTGCACTCGATGCAGCCATCGTCGAGCTTCTTCCAGTGGTAGCGAACTTCCTCGAGGGTTCCCTGCAGTCCGAACATCCAACCATCCGATCCCGCGTGATCGTGGATCGGGGTGGCCTGTCCCGGCTGCCAGCAAAGCAGGATGAGCTCGAAGTCGTCGGTCCGCGCGACGAGGTTGCGCGTGTAGTACGTCTCTTCGAACGTGCAGTAGCTCTCTCGGCCGCGCGGTGCGGAGGTCAGCGCATCGACGAGCTCGGACATCTTCGTGAATCCATCGGCGGGGTTGGTCATGGGTCTGTCCTTCGGCTTCGTGGGTCGTAGCAGGACCGGCGGGTCTCGGCCGCCTGCAAGCGTACGGTTCTTCTTTTGCCGCTTCGGCTTGCAGAAGCCGCCGCGGCCGCGCCGTGCAAGGATAGCACGACCACGCGCGAAGGGAACCCCCGACCTGGACGAGACCGAAGAAAGGGAGGCCGGCTCGAGGCCGACCTCCCGGTTCGGATGCTTCGTCGAGTCTCGGATGGCGCTCGAGCGCTGCTAGGGCAGAACGTCGAGGATCACGGGATTCGTGATGCTCGCTCCCTTCGGACTGCTCGCCGCCGGGTTGATGATGGCGCCCTGGATCGTCCAGCTCGTGAAGATCGGGAACACCGGGGCCCCGCCCGTCGAGTAGAACGTCGTCGGCGCTCGTGCCGGATCCGGCACGGGGGTACCGAAGACGTTGGACGTTCCGAGCTGGGCCGGTTTGTTGATGTTCGTCCAGATCGCGTCGGGCATTCCACCCGAGGGGAGCAGGAACGGGAAGCACGTGTTGCCGAGACCCGCGGGCAGCGGCGAGATCGTCCCAGACGTCGGCATGCCGGCGTTCATGTGAACGACGAACTTGCCGTTGCCGCCCGCCGCGGGTTTGTAGATCGAGAAGTGGATGTTCGAGTCGTAGGCGGCCGGCACGACTCGGTCGCTCGCACCGCCCGTGAGGTTGTTGATCCGCAGGTTGCCGAGGCCGTCGACCCCGAGGCAGTTGCTGACCGCGCTCGCGTCGAAGTCGAGAGTCAGCGTGCCGGTTCCTTGATCGCCGTAGTGGCCGCCCACCCGAATTAGGTACGTCTCGCCCGCGCTGACGAAGAACTCGATCTCGGACTGGAGCCCGCAAAGCGAGTCGTCGTTGCAACCGATGAGGTTGCCTCCCACGCCCGGGCAGTCGCCTTCGTAGACCGCGATCTTCGTGTCGTACGAGCTGCCGCAAAGGCTCACGGTCACGCGCCCGTCGAGAAGGCCATTGTAGCGGTACCAGATGTCCGATCCGATGTCGTCGTCGCCGCAGCAGAACTGGCATTCCGGTTCGGCCGGACCGTCGGTCGTCGCGAACTCGTTCGAGAACGCGAAGCTGCCGAGCGAGATGACCGTCGCGTTGAAGCAGGAGTCATTGTCGGGCAAGTCGCAACGGAAGCCCGAATCGCTCGCGCTGGTTCCACCGGTGGTGCCACAGGCATTGCGAGCCTGAATCGAGTACGAATACACGACGCCGGGCGTAGCGGCGAAGTCGTCGTAGACGAGACCGGATTGCCAAGCGCTCACGACACCGCCGTTGCGTAGCACGCGGTACTCCGTCGCGCCCGCTACCGAGTTCCATGTCGTGCGCACGAAGTCGCACTCCGTGCCGTCGGTGGCGCTGACACCCGTGGGTGCCGCGGGCGTCGGGCACACGACCTGGATCGGCACCGCATCCCAGCCGTCCGTTTCGTTGTTGCCGAAGTTGCTGTCGGTCGCCGCGTCGTACTCGACGCCGATCCAGTAGTTCCCGGGTGGCGTGTTCGGCGGGATCGTGACGTTGACCATGTTGACGCGCACCGAGCTCATCGTGCCGAAGTTCCAGTTGAGCGTCTGCGTGCTGAGCAGCGTATCGCCCGACGAGATGTTGTCGTTCGTCGAGAGGTACACGCGGATCGTGTAGGTGTCGTTGTCGGTTCCGTTCGTCGGATTGGTCGCGAGGTGGTTCAACGTCGTCGTCGAGCTTCCGGCGTTGATCACGGCCGGCTCGCAGTTGGTGTCGAGCGCCTGCAGGTCGAAGGACGCGCCGCGAGCGTCCGGGATGAAGGTGCCGTTCAGATAGTCGATCCAGGCTTGCCACTGGCGACAGTAACGAATCCAGGTGGCGCGATCGGCCGTCGACGCGATGCCATGGATGTAGCGGCCGCCGTCGATGTAGTACGTGCCGCTCCCGCTCATGCCGCCCCAACCGGCGTTGAAGCAGCCGCCCGTCGTATTGACGTGCAGCTGATTGTTCGGGCAGCTGTCGACGCCGCCCGCCCAGTGGTACATGTCGCGACCGTTGTGAAGCCCGGGCGTGCCGCAGCCCTCGGCGGGGTAGCTCAAGTTGATGTACGTCTTGCCTTGGTGGAAGCTGCAGTCGCCGCCGTAGTGCCACCCGTACCAACCCGTCAGCATGCCGACGGCGCGCTCGATCCGGATGAGTCCGACATCGCCGTCGAGGTTGCCGTCTTGCGTCCAGGTCGTCCACGAAGCGAAGTACGTGCCGCGACCCCAGCCGTAGGTCTGCAGTGTGGAATCGATCGGCAGGACGTTTCCGTTGCCGTCCCAACCCGGAATCACCCAGATCTCGTGGGCCCAACCGTGCGTTTGGTGGTAGACGCAGTGCCCGGCCGTGAGGACGGTCTCGGCATCGTACATGCTCGCGGAACACACGAAGTAGACGTCGTCACCGTTCGAGTTCACGAAGCGTTGGACGAGCTTGCAGTTCATGCGATACGGAAAGTCTCCCGTCGCGTTGATCTGGATCATGTCGCTGAAGACGCTCTGAATCTCTTCGCCCTCGCCGCCGTCCTCACCGCCGTATCCACCGCCTCGAGCGAAGCCCTCCTGCAGGAACGGTGCGACGTCGGGATGGTCGAGGATCCGAGTTTCGCCCGTTACGGCGTCGTGAACGACGGGGCTTCCGAGCTCGACGCCGCCCTCGAAGGTTCCGTCGTAGCCATCCGGCATCGGCATGGGCGGGATCTCGTCGAGCGGCGGGAAGTTCGGCCGCGCGAAGGGCGAGTCGTCGTAGGGGTAGAACATCGGTACGAGCGGGCGGTCGATTTCGACCGACTCGGTTTGTGGTGCGGGGCCTTGTTCGGACAACGGTAGCTGCAGCGTGTCGGGATCGATCCCGGCCGGAACGGGTTGTGGCGTCGACGCATGAGGCTGCGTCGGCCAAACCGCGAGAGCCGTTGCTATCACGAGTGCCGAAAGCACCATGAGTGTCGTTGTCCGACACGACCGACTGCATTTCGAGACCATCGAGCCATCCTCCTTCTTAGCAGCCCGTTTCTCAACGGGCTGCTAGCCGTGCATCCTCGGGTGCGCCGGCACACGCGAGTGTGCGATCGACCTCACCCTGAGAGTCAGAGCGGTCGTCGACGCGCTGACCGGACGCACTTTCTGGAGAACTGGCTGATCGGTGCCGTCGATCCGCATCACGGCTGGAGTCGGGGATCCGTCCCCGATGCTCTCCCTCAGCGCGCGGTGCGTCGCAGAACGAGGGTCCCGACGCCGCACAGGGCGAGGATGAGAAGTGCCGACGCCAGCGGTGTGGTCACGGGTACCGGAGTCGCTTCGTTGTACTCGATGACGAGCACGGGCCGTGCGTTTGCGGAAGACTGCTCGTGAGTTCCGAATCCGCGTACGTTCGGCGCCGCGACACCTTCGTCGGCGATGACGACCCAACCGAAGTCGGTGGCAGGAGCATCGAGCATGGCTTGCACGTCGTCGCGTAGTGCGGTGCTGCTCCACGATGCCGAGCCCGAGGTGGGGACGTTGGCCGTCGCGCTCGCGACCGGCTCGAAGTCGCCTCCCGGCGTCGACCACGCTTGTCCCGGGAATCTCCCGAGGGTCCATGTGGCATCGTCGGTCGTTGCGGTCGCGCCGATCGCTTGGCCGCGAAATCCGATCGACGTTCCTTCGCCCCAATCCGCGAGCGTGCGATGCAAGGCGACATCGAGATCTCCGACGCCGCGGCTGCGCACGACCGTCAGCTGCAGCTCCGCCGACACGATCGTCGCACCTGCCGGAATCGTACCGGCGACGTCGAATTGCACGAGCGCGCGACGAATCGCAGTGCCGGACACCTGGAGCGTTTGGCCCGCGAACATTCGATTGCCCGCGCCGTTGCTGAGGCCGCCGCCCGCATCTTCGACGAGCATGTTGTCGACCGTGGATTCGAGCGATACCTGGGTCGTACCCGCTTCGGCGCGGGGTGCCAGCACCCAAACGAGAAGTGCGACGGCGATCGTCGTCACGAGTCGAAGGCGCGCGATCGTGTCACGGTGTGAAATCCTGTCTCGGTGCGGAATCATCGTGTCGCCTCGGCTGCGTGGTCCTCGAATCGTATTCGTCGATCGTGCGTTGCCGCCGCCCGTCGAGGTGCGAGCGATGGAGCACTTCGGGGCCACGAGGGAGGCCCGTATCCCCCGGATCTACCAGAACCGCCGCGTGGCGGCAAGACGTAGGATCAAAGCGGCGGCAACGTCGCCGTGCGGCCGCGATTCTGCTCCTTCAGCCAATCCATGAGCGGCGCGAAGTAGTCGAGCATCGGTTCGGCACTGACTTCCTCGCCGAGGAAATCGCGCATGACGCGGCGCCAGTCGCGGGTCGCGCCGAGAGAGAGCACGTCGTTCAAGAAGTAGCCGACTTCGCGGTTGCCGAAGTAGTTCGTGTTGCGCGGATCCTGGCCGAGGATCTCGTTGGCGATGTGCGCGTGGAACTGGTGCAGCAGCACGAACGAGATCGCGTAGTCGTAGTACTGCGCGGCATCGTCGTTGATGTGCGTCTTCGTCGCGGCGTCGCACAGGGCGGCGCTACGGCGGTTCGGCGGCACGACACCCTGGAACTTCTTCGCGTAGGCCCACCACTGCTTGTTGTAGTCGTCCTTGGAGAGATCGGTTGCGTAGAGGTCGCGCTCGAAGTGTGTCATCACACCCGACGAGAACGGGATGAAGACGATGAAGTCGAGCGCCTCTTTGAGCAGTGCGCGGATCTCGTCGGTCTCGGCGTCGGCGGGCAACAGATCGATCTCTTGGATGAATGCCTTCTGCATCGACGCGAGGCCGAGCAGGCTGCCGATCGCTTCGTGAAACGCGCGGTTGGCGCCTTCGCGCAAGAGCGGCGGTACGTCGGGGTTCGTGTACGCGATGTAGTAGTAGATGTGGCCGAGTTCGTGATGCGTCGTCTCGTACCAGTCGCGGTTCGGCTCGACGCTCATGAGGCAGCGCACGTCGTCTTGCAGATCGAGATGCCACGCGCTCGCGTGGTTGTTCTTCTTGTAGTCGGCGTCGTTCGGCAGCGGATACAGCGACGAGCGCTCCCAGAAACTCTCGGGCAGCGGGTCGAAGCCGAGGCTCACGTAGAATCGCTCGGCCTGCTCGACGAGCCACTCGCCGCCCTTCGGCTCGAGCACCGCGTCGAGATCGAGCCCTTCGACGTCGACCATCGGCGACCACGTCTGCGCCCAACGATTCGGCAGCCAGTGCGCGGGCAGCAGCTCCGGAACGGGCTCGCCGTACGTCTCGGCCAGCTCGTAGCGCGCCCACGTGTGCAGCTCGCGATAGAGCGGCCGCGTCTCGCGCATGAACTGTTCCATCATCTCCATCATCTCGTCGACGGTCATGCCGTAGTCCGAGACTTGATAGTGGAAGTAGTCGTCGTAGCCGAGCGCTCGCACGGTTTCGTTGCGCAGCCGCACCAAATTCGCGAGCCCGCCCTTGAGCACCGTCCCGACCTGCTTGGACGCTTCCCAGGCTTCGAGCCGCTTGTCGATGTCGGTCTCTTCGCGCAGGATGTCGTCGATGGCGTTGGTCGTCACCGACTCGCCGTCGATCTCGAAGTCGAACCCGAAGAGCGCTTCGGTCTGCGCGGCCTCGGCCGCGATGCGCTCCTTCACGAGCTCGGGAACCGTGCCCGGATTGTTCGCGGCCATGTACAGAATGCGTTCGAGTTGGCGAACCTGGATCGGCTCGAGCGAGCGCCGATCTCGGAGCAGCTCACGCGTGCGTTCGATGACGCGGCTCGATCCCGTGAAGTCGGCCAACGCTCCCGCGGTGCGTTCGACCGCTTTCGCGTTCGTCTCGTCGCCTTCGACGATCCGCGTATTGAGCGCCCATTCGGCTTCGGAAGCCTCGTAGTAGAGCGCGAGGTACTGTTCGGTGTAATCGTCGAGAAACTCCTGCGCCTCGGCCGAACGCGCGGGATCGAGCGAGGGGCCGCTCGCGCAGCCGCCGACCACGGTTACGGCAAGGACAAGGGTGAGAAGTCGCGTGCGCATGATGTCGCCTCCTTCGAGATCGTGACGGAAGCGGGGAGTATGACGCGCAACGCACGCGCCATCAACCATGCGGAGAAGGAGACCGTGCATCGTCGATGGAAAGGGGGGGCGAAAAAGCGCGAGGCGACGCGAAGGGGTGATTCGCGCCGCCTCGCTACCACAGGGTGACTCGGCTCGATGCGCCGTGCGCGACCCCGGCCGTAAGCGGCATCGATCGCGTGGCGTCCGGCCTCGTGGCCGGGGCCGGACGGGCTGCGTTGGAATCGTGCGATCGAGCGAACGCTTTCGATCGGCGCGGCGCAGCGAGCCTTGCTGCGGGGGTACTCCTATTGCCGGAGTACCCCCGTGATGGTTGCGCGATTCCGCGATCGAGTCATTCGATCTCGAGTCGGAATCCCGCGGTGGCGGCGAGGTTGCCGGACGCGCCGCCGTCTTTCACGAACCACTGCCCGAAGAAGTCACGTCCGATGAGGCTCGGGGAGTGGGGGAGGCTCTTGTGGAAGGTCGCGTAGCCTTCGCCGGCGCCGACGCCTTCGAGGGTCGTCTTGATCTTGCGCAGGGACGAATCGAGGGCGACGAACACGGGTACGCCGTTCACTTCGGTACCCGGGCTCGCGGCGTTGTTCGAGATGGCGAGCAAAGCCGTCGCGCCCCCGAGGCCCCCATGGATGCCGAGCTTGAAATCCGGGTTGCCGGAGATCGGCGGGGCGATCGCGAGCGCGGTCGGCACGATACCGGCGCTCCCCGCGGTACCCGCGCCGATCGACGTAGGGTTTGCGCCGCCGAGCTCCGAGTGCAGCGTCGGGCGATCGAACGGCGGGAGTTGCGCGGCAACGCGCGGATCCGTGAGCCCGTTCTCGAGGAAGTCGACGAGCGCATTGCGCTGCGGAGCGGTGAGGCCGAGCGGGCGCAGCAGCGGGTCGCGATTGTCGGGTGCGCCGCCGCCGCCGTTGTAGAAGTTCACCACGAGAGCGAGCGATGCGAACCCTCCATTGTGCATGTAGCGCGGACGCAAGCCGACGTTGCGAAGGGATGCGGTCTTGAAGCGGCCGCGGTCGGCGAGGTTGCC
>JAUIME010000979.1 GCA_030433195.1 bacterium | reverse complement strand
TGTTTCCCGGTGACGAGGTCGTGATCGTCGTGCCCGACGAGGAACTCGAGCGCGGCGAGATCCGGGCGCGTATCGTCGACGGCGCGAACGAGCCCGTCATGGATGCCGAGTTCTTCGCATGGAACGAGGCGGACGGTCTGCGGATTCCGGTCACGACGCGCCCCGAGGCGGGAGGGCGGATCGTCCTCACCGAGTTGCCGCCCGGGCGATACCACGTGTCGGTCAATGCGCCCGGACGTCCCGGACTTCATCTCGATCCGTTCCCGCTCGCGCCCGGTGAGCTTCTCTATCTCGGCGACGTGCGCTTCGAGAGCGTCGGCCGGCTGCTCATGTCGATCGATCGCACGAACCTCGCCGATGACGCGTCGCCGGCGATCGGCTTCGGCAAAGACGACGATCCGTACTGGCGCACGATGGTCGTCGTTGCACCGGACGGAAGCGGCACGACGCACCAAACGCCGCCGCTCGAACCGGGACAGTATGTGCTCTACATCGCGGGCCGCGGGGTCGCCGCCGAGAGCCATGCGTTCGAGATTCTTCCGGATCGCGACGCGAGCCTCGACGTCGCGCTCGCGCCGGCCGTGAACCGTGAGCTCGTAATCGTCGATCGACGTGCCACGGACGATCGAGGGTTCGAGATCGAGATCCGCGATCGGTCGGGGACGCTCGCCTATCGCTCCCACGGGACATGCCGGCTCGATCCCGATTCCGGGGAATGGACGTACTCGGTAACCGTGGCACTGCGCGACGACTCGTACACCGTGACGATCCGCTCCCACGAGGATTCTGCCGAGGCGAACTGGGGGGTGAGCGACACCACGCCACTCGTGAAGCGCATCGAGCTCCGCTAGCGGAGCGCGAGAGTTCCATGACGCGAGATTCGTCGGGAACGCTCGCGGGCCTCACGGGGATATACTCTCGAACAGCGCCCGACGAGAGGAGCCCTCGAGTGACGACCCCGCGTCCCGTGTCCGATATCGAATCCCTGCTGGAGCACCGAGAGTGGATCGAGCGTCTCGCGCGCTCTCTGCTCGGCGATTCTCATCGGGCACAAGACGTGGTGCAAGACACCTGGATCGCGGCGATGAAGGCTCCACCCGCAGCACGTAGCCATGAGGCGGGCTGGCTCGCACGCGTCGTGAAGAACCTCGCGAGCAAGGCGCGTCGCGGTGAGCAGCGACGTTGCCGCCGCGAACAAACCACTGCACGACGCGAAGTGACAGGATCGACGTTCGATGCCGTCGCACGAATCGAAATGGAGCGCTCGCTCGCGGAAGCCGTGCTCGCGCTGCCGCCCAACTTCCGCGACGTCGTCGTCCGACGCTTCTTTGGCGCGATGCCGCCGACCGAGATCGCCCGTGAGATGAACATTCCCGCCGCAACCGTTCGCACGCGGCTCAAACGCGCTCTCGATCGC
>JAUIME010000235.1 GCA_030433195.1 bacterium | reverse complement strand
CGTGCGGCCGGTGTTGAAGCGTTCCGTCCAGTCGGTGACGCCCCCCGAGCGCATGCTCGTGGCCGGCGCCGGCGGCGCCACGGGAGCGATCGGCGCCGACGGCACCCCACAGCTTCCCGCAGGCGAAGGCTACCAAGCGTCACCCACCGCGCAGCTCACGGAGCTGATCGACAGCGATCCCGAGAAGGTCGCGAACATCATGAAGAACTGGGTCGGCAAGGAAGAGGTCTGACCGATGCCCCTCACCGGCGCACAACGCGTGGCTCTGATTCTGAGCTCGATCGATTCGAAGAAGGCGGCTCGCGTCCTTCGGCATCTGCCCGAGGAGACGGTGACGCGAATCGGCCGCCAGATGGTGTCGCTGAGCCCGGAGACCCTGAGCCGCGACGAGATCGAAACGACGGCGAAGAAGTTCGTGCGAGACTTCCGCAACTATGCGGGGCCGGCCGCGGACCCGGGCCTCGTCTTCAGTCGGATTCTGCGCGAGTCGTTCACCGAGGACGACGCCGAAGTGATCTTGCAGCGAATCCAGGAAGAGGCGATGCCCGGAGTGCGAGCTCTCGAGGAGATCGATCCCAAGCAGATCGCGACCGTCCTCGAGAACGACCACCCGCAGGTCGTCGCGCTGGTGTTGTCGCGACTGGCGCCGGGGCCCGCGTCGCGTGTGCTCGACTCGCTCCCCGCAGAACGCCGGACCGAAGTGTGCCGACGTCTCGCGTCGATGCCCGTTCCGTCGGCCGAGCTCGTCCGACGCGTGATCACGGCGGTCATGTCCAAGGTGTTCCGGGCGTCGACGGCCGCTTCGAGCAGTGGAACGTCCGAGGGAGTTCGCAACGTCGCGATCATGCTGAAGAGCATCGGACCGGAGGCTTCGAAGGAGCTGATCTCGAAGATCGCCGCCGAGAACGCGGAGATGGCGAAGGCCATCCAGCTGCAGATGTTCACGTTCGAGGACGTGAAGCTGCTCGGGAAGAAGGACATCCAGAGGGTCCTCAGCCAGATCAACGTCGAAACGCTCGCCCTCGCGATCAAGGGGGTCGACGAGGATCTCGAGGACATGCTCATGAGCAACGTCTCGCAACGTATCGCCGACCAGGTGCGCGAAGAGCGCGAGATCCTCGGGGCCGTGTCCGTCGGACGCGTGAAGGAAGCGCAAGCGACGATCCGCGACAAGGTCTGGGAGTTCATCGAATCCGGCGAGATCGTCTTGCGGGGCGCCGAGGAGGAGCAGGTTGTCTGAGCCGATCACGCTGCGCATGCAACGATCGCCGATCTTCATCCTCCATGGGGACCGAACGATCGGGGAGACGGTTCGCGAAGGCAGCGACGAGCAAATCCGGGATCCCGAGCAATACTTCGCGGGATACTACGCGGGTCAGGAGGCCTGGGCCAAACACTTCGGGCCGCTGATTCAAGAGGTCGAACGCGGCCTCGCGGAGCTGGAGGCGTTCCGAAGCCAGCTCATGAAGAAGCTCGAGGAGAACATCGTCGAGCTCGCCTTGGCGGTCGCACGAAAGCTCCTGCATCACGAGATCGACGAGGGCAGGCATCGGGCGAGCGACATGGTTCGCGGCATTCTCACGAGCCTCGACGTCGGTCCGGACGGCGGGACGATTCGCATTCGTCTGCATCCGGACGATCACGCCGAGATTCTGTCCCTGTCGAAGGAGCGTCCCGACGACTTCGGTGAGTGGAACTATCTCGAGCTCGTACCGGACGAGTCCATGAAGCGAGCGCAGTTCTCGATCGACTCGGAGTTCGGTCACGTGCTCTACGACGTGACGCAACAGCTCGACGAGATCGAAGAGCTCCTCGTGCGCGAAGAGGGACTCCAGTGAGCCACGACGTGAGCGAGTACCTGCGACGCGTGGAGCGCTACAACCCCGTGCGCTGGACCGGGAAGATCACCAAGGTGCTCGGGACGACGCTCGAATGCGAGGGTTTCCGATCCTCGGTCGGCGACCTTTGCCGCGTCGATCCGGTCGGCGAGGCGCCACCGATTCTTGCCGAAGTGGTCGGGTTCCGCGAAGGGCGCGCGATCATGATGCCGTTGTCGCATCTGCACGGAATCGGGCCCGGGAGCCAAGTGGCGCAGTGGCGCAAGCCGCTCGGGATTCGTGTCGGCAACTTCCTGCTCGGGCGCGTGCTCGACGGCCTCGGCAACCCGATCGACGGCAAGGGGCCGCTGCCCGAAGGCGAGGAGTGGCCTCTGCATCGCGAATCCCCGATGCCCTTGGCGCGGCAGCCCGTCGAGCAAGTGCTGGGTTCGGGGATTTCGGCGATCGACGGCTTGATCTCGATCGGCAATGGTCAGCGCATGGGAATCTTCGCGGGAAGCGGGGTCGGTAAGAGCACGTTGCTCGGGATGATCGCCAAGCGCTCCCAGGCCGACGTCAATGTCATCGCGCTGATCGGGGAGCGTGGCATCGAAGTCCGCGGCTTCATCGAGAAAGTCCTCGGGGCGGAAGCGCTCGCGAGGTCGGTCGTCGTCGTCGCGACTTCGGATACGCCCGCGCAACAGCGATACAAGGGCTCGTTCCTCGCGATCACGATCGCGGAGTACTTCCGCGAGCAGGGCCGAAGCGTGATGTTCATGATGGACTCCGTCACGCGTTTGGCGGCTGCGGTCCGCGAGATCGGGCTCTCGCGCGGCGAGCCGCCGACGGTCAAGGGCTATCCGCCCTCCTTCTACGCGACGCTGCCGCAAGTCGTCGAGCGCCTCGGGGCGACAGCGCAGGGTGGGAGCATCACGGGGCTGTTCACGGTGCTCGTCGAGGGAGACGACATGAACGATCCCGTGGCCGACACGATGCGCTCGCTCCTCGACGGACACATCGTGCTGTCACGATCGTACGCGAACCGCGGGCACTTTCCCGCGATCGACGTGCTGTCGAGCACGAGCCGCGTGATGTCCGACATCGTCGATCCCGAGCACATGCGCCTGGCGAGGCGCTTCCGAGAGATCTACGCGGTCTACGAACACAACGAGGACCTGATCAACATCGGTGCCTACAAGAGCGGCTCGAACGCGGAGATCGATCGCGCGATTCGCTGCCGCGAGCCGATGAACCGCTTCCTGAGGCAGTCGGCGCAGGATGCCTTCACCCCTGCCGAGGTCCGCGCGCGGCTCGCGGCGGTCGTTCCTGCCGACGGGGCTGACGGATGAAGCCGTTTCGGTTCGGGCTCGCGCGCGTCCTGTCGCTCAAGGAGACGCAGGAGAATCAAGCACGGCTGGAGCTTGCCTCAGTCATCCGCGCCATCGGCGAGCAGGAGGATTTGCAACGGTCGCTAAGGGCCGAGCAGGCGAAAAGTCGAAAATCGATAGATGAGGACCTCGCGGTCCCAGGGCGGATTCGGCTGTTGACGGCCCACATCGACGCGCTCGAACGACGCTACGAACAGGCCGAGGTGCGCAAGGCGGAGCTCCACGCGGAGCGCGTGCGGCGCGAACAGGCTTACTGGGACGCCCGTCGGGAACGTCGCATGCTCGAGGCGCTGAGGGATCGCAAGCGGGCCGAGCACGACCGGGAGCAGGCGAGGAAAGAAGCGGGCGAGTACGACGCGTTCGTGCAGTTCTTGCTTCTGCAGGCACGCGAAGAACGAGAGGACGGATCGCATGGGTAAGTTGGTGAAGATCGCGGCGCTCGGCGTGGGAGCGGTCGGAGTGTTCTCCGGAAGCGTGGCGCTGTTCCTGATGTCGCGAGGCGACTTGAATCGCGAAGGCCTGAGCCGTGTGCCGGTCGTCGGGAGCTTCTTCCCCGCGCCCGATCCGGTCGACGATCCGGCGAGCCCCGAGGGCGACGCGGAATCGGAGGGCGAGCCCGGCGAGTCGGCCTCCACGGGCGACGCGGGGGCGGACGCGGTCACGACGACGGATGCGGCAGCGGCCGAGAAGACGAACGTTCCGTCGCGCCCGCGCTCGGAGCTGTTCGATCGGGCGGGTGCCTACGAACCCGGCGAGATGGACACGATTCTCGCCGACCTCGCACAGGCGCGCGCTTCGTACGACTCGCGGCTCTCGGGTCTCGACTCACGTGACGCCGCGCTCGACATCGAAGCCGAAGAGCTCTCCGATCGTCGCGCGCAGCTTCAGCAACTCGTCGACTCCCTCGAGCTCGAGCGAGTCGAGCTCGTCCGCGAGCGCAAGCGTATGGAACAGTCCTGGGTGAAGTTCGAAGAGTCCGAAGCCGCGAACATCAAGAAGCTCGGGAAGAAGCTCGAGGGGATGGCGCCCGACAAACTGTCGGCTGCGCTCGACGAGATGGAGAAGTCCGACGTCGTGAAGATCCTCTCGTCGATGAACGACCGTCGCGCCGCGAAAGTCTTCGACGCGATGGCCCCCGAGGACGCGGCCGAGATCATGGAACTCATGAAGGGCCTCGTCGACGAAACGAAGACCACGGGCGCGACGGGGAACTAGTCGCCGAACCGGACGGACGTCATGGATCTCGCAACTATCATCGGAATCGTCGTCGGGACCTTCCTGATCCTGTCGGCGATCATGTCGTCTTCGACGCTCGCGGTGTTCATTCACGTACCGTCGATCATGATCGTCGCCGGAGGGACGCTCGCCGGGACGCTCATCCACTTCCCGCTGGCGCGTGTCTTGTCGGTCATCGGCGTGATCAAGAACACGATCATGCACAAGGCTCCGTCCATTCAGGAAGAGATCGACCGGATCGTGTCGTACGCGAGTCTCGCGCGCAAGGAAGGCATGCTCGCACTCGAGGCGAAACTCGAGGACAATCCCGACCCCTTCCTGGCCAAGGGGATCCGGATGGTCATCGACGGGCTGCCGAAGGAGACCATCAGCGACATCATGCGGATCGAGCTCGACTACGTCGACTTCCGGCACAAGATCGGCAAGCAGATGCTGGAGTACATGGGGAGCGCGGCGCCGGCGTTCGGAATGGTGGGTACGCTCATCGGGCTCGTGGCCATGCTGCAGACGCTCGATGATCCGAGCCAGATCGGCGGGGGGATGGCGGTCGCGCTGCTCACGTCCTTCTACGGCGCTCTGTCGTCCAACCTGTTGTTCATTCCGCTGGCCGGGAAGCTCGGAACGCGCAGCAAGGAAGAGATGATGATCCGCGAGATCATGGCCGAGGGGGTCGTCGCCATTCAGGCGGGTGATCCGCCGCTGACGGTCGAGGAGAAGCTCAAGTCGTTCGTCTCCGCGAGCACACGGGCGCGCATGGACGTGAAGTCCTAGTCCGAACGTCCATCGAGGCCCGTCATGCCGATCGAAGAAGAAGAAAAAAAGGGAGCGCCCGATTGGATCACGACCTTTGCCGACATGATGTCGCTCCTCCTGACCTTCTTCGTGTTCATCCTGACGTTTTCGACGATCGAGATGGAGACGTACCAGAGGGTCGAGGGGGCGTTGCAGGCGGGGTTGAAGATCACCGACCGTCGCAAGGATGATCGGCTCGCCAAGCAGGCGTCGATTCCGTACCAACGGCCGGACGTCACGCCCGAGGCCGACGGACCGGAGAAGCCGAGCCCGAAGACGATCGAAGAGATCGAGAACGATCTGGAGTTGTCGCTACGCGAGATGTCACCGAACGACGTTCCTTTCGAGCTCGATTCCTTTCCGCAGGGAGTCCGTATCTTGCCGGACGAGGGCGTGTTCATGCCGTCGTCCGCCGAGCTCACGGAGCGCTGGTCGAAGATGGTCCGCAACGTGGCCGACGTGGTCGTGCCGCAAGGAAAGCGGGTGATCGTTCGCGGCCGTACCGACGATCGGTTCTTGGCGACGAAGGAGTATCCGACGGTCGAGGACCTCGAGATCGGTCGCGCGCTGCGTGTGGCCGCCGAGCTCGCGCGGGGCGGGTTGCCCCTCGATCGGATCGAAGTGCGCGCGGGAGGCGCTCGTGAGTATCCGTACTCCAATGGAACCGCGCTGGACCGGGCGAGGAATCGCACGTTCGAGATCCTCGTGTACGGGGAAGGCGGGAACTGACGATGCCCCTCGGGAAGAAAAAAGCCAAGAAGGTCGACGATTCGGGGCCGCCGCCGGTTCCCGAGAGCATGACGACGTTCGCCGACATGGTGACGTTGATGCTCACGTTCTTCATCCTGCTGTGTACGTTCGCGGACACCCAGAACACCGAGTACTTCGCCTCCGGGGTCGGGTCGTTTCGCCGAGCGGTCGAGAGCCTGGGGCTCCCGGGGATCCTCAAGGCGAATACGCCCGTGGTTCCCGGCGACGAGCAGCGCGCGCAGAACGAGTCGCGTCGCAATCCGGGTTCGGAGGAGTTCTGGAAGAAGGTCCACGACCGACTGATCGAGGAGAATCCCGAAGCACTCCGCGATGCCCTGCTGCAATCGCTCGATTCGGAGACGGACGTCGTGATTCCGAGTGGGGTGCGCTTCTCGAATCGAGAGGCAGGGCTGACGCAAGAAGGGCGACGGCAGCTCGAGCACCTCGTGCAATCGACGGAGGGGATCGAGCTGAAGATCGAAGTGATCGGCTTCGGGGACGAGGACCAAACCGACCCGGGCGAGGCTCTCTCTTTGGGAATCCGGCGGGCACGCTCGGTGGCCGCCTACTGGATCGAACGCGGCGGCTTCGCGCCGGAGCGGGTGACGTATTCGGGACTCAAGGCACCGACGAAGGGACCGACAATCAAGGGCGACGGGGAAGAGGTCCTGCTCCGTCTGTTGCGACCGTGAGCGAGCTCGTGGAAGATCTCGTGATCGGGCACCGCCCCCTCCCTCCCTCCACCGTCCTCGCGACGGCCCGCCTCGATTCCCGAAAGGAGCCCCCCCATGGCGAAGGACGACGCCGAAGGCAAGAGCAAAAACGGTCTCATGAAGATCGTGATGATCGTCGCAGGTGTCCTCGTGCTGGTGGGAGGAGCGTTCGCCTTCGTGACGCTCGGGGTTCCCGACAAGGCGTCCGACGCGGAGGATTCGCAGGAGACCGTCGCGCCCGAAGAAACGTGGAAGGACGGCGAGCACCGGCTCGAGACTCTCTTCGTGAATCTCGCCGGTACCAATGGGAAGCGCTATCTGAAGGTCGGGCTCACGTTCTCGTATCGCGCCGAGAGTCCTTCGGCGCAGACGGTGCGATTCACCGAGCTCGATACACGAATCCGCGATCGCTTGACGATTCTCCTCTCCGGGAAATCGATCGAGGACATCGACGGAGGCGAGAAGAAGAAGCTCCTCAAGAAGGAGCTCGAAGAGGTGCTGCAAGAGCTGCTCTTCGAAGACGCCGAGGAGCCCGGCCGGATCGAAGCGGTGTTCTACTATGAGTTCCTCATCCAGTGACGAGCCGGTCGTCGACGGCACGGCGGAAGACGCCGAGAGCGCCGACGCCAATGACTCGAAGGTCTCGCTGAGCGAGGCGGAGCTCGAGGTGCTGCACGATCGCAGCGCCGAAGCGCCCACGGAAGGGGTCGAGAACTTCGACCTCAGCCGCCCGCGAGTGCTCCGTCCAGCGCAGCAAGAGGGCCTCGGTGCGTTGTTCGACTCGGCCACCAAGCTCGTCACGCCGGTCCTCAAGCACGAGCTTCATACCGAAGTGATCGTCGAGTTCAAATCCGGGGAAGCGATCTACTTCGACACCTTC
>JAUIME010000234.1 GCA_030433195.1 bacterium | reverse complement strand
ACCGCGATCGGCACGGCGGCGAACACCGTACGACGACGCCCGAAGATTTGACCGGCCATGGCGAACCGCGGTTGCGCCTTCGGGGTCCCCTGGACCTCCTCCTCGTCAGCCACTCCACACCCCCTCTGGCGCCTCCGCCAGGCCTGTGCAGGCGGGCCGCGCCTGCATTCTCAATACGCGGGAGGATTACCGCGTGTCAATTCAAAACAGAGGCCTTTGAAGAAATGCTTGTTCGACGAAGAAGTGTTCGTGAAAGGAGTGGGGGATGGCTCTTCGCGCCCGACGGCAGGACGCCGCCGGGCGCGAAGCTCCGAAATCCCGTGGCTTCAGATCTTGCCCTGAAGCAGGAACGCGATCACGAGGGCGTAAATGGCGAGCGCCTCGATGAACGCGAGACCCAGGATCATCGGGGTCTGAATGCGATCGGCCGAGTTCGGGTTGCGGCCGATCGACTCCATCGCGGCCGCGAGACCGCGGCCCTGGCCGAGCGCGGCGCCGATGGCGGCGCCAGCGATCGCGATGCCCGCCGCGAGGGCGATGGTGCCGGCCGAGCCAGCGTCACCACCTTCGGCCGCGAACGCGGTTCCCGGAGCGAGAACGGCGATCGCCGCAAAGAGCGCGAGCACAAGAAGTCCTTGGATGCGATTCATGTGTTTCTCCTTTCCCGCCGGGCCGGATTCGAGGGACCACGCCTCTATCCTCATCCTCACCACCCAAACGGCCCCGAAGGCCGACCCGCGATATTTTGGTGAAGCCCGCTCGGGGCCTCTAGTGCCCCTCGTCGTGCGCGACGGAGAGGGCAATGTAGATCAGCGTCAGAAGGGTGAACACGAAGGCCTGCACCACCGAAACGAGCGTGCCCAGGAAGTAGAAGATGACCGGAACGCCCACCTTCGTGAGATCGGTGAAGATCTCGAGCACGAGGTGGTCGCCGGACATGTTGCCGAAGAGACGAAGGCCCAGCGAGACGGGCCGGACGAAGACGCCGATGATCTCCAGCGTGAAGATCAGCGGGGCCAACGCGAGCATCGGGCCGGCGAAATGCTTCAGGTAGCCCATGCCCTGCTCTTTGAACCCGTAGTAGTTGAAAACCACGAACGAGACGACGCCGAGCGCGAACGTGATGTCGAAGTCCGACGTCGGCGGTCCGAAACCCGGGACCAGTCCGAGCAGGTTCGAGACCAGGATGAAGATGAAGAAGGTCGAGAGCAGCGGAACGTAGGTCTTGCTGCCGTGGCCGATGATCTGCTCGGCCAGACTCCCGAGGCTCTCGACCAGGAGCTCGAACACGTTGCGGGCGCTCAAACCGGCGTCCGGCACGATGGCTCCCTCGGCGGACACGGCCGAACGGGCTCGAACGGCGAGAACCAGGAGGATCGCCATCACGAAGAGTCCGGTGACGACCGACTGCCAGATCGGTGGAATGTCGAGCAAATACGCCCAGGTAACGGGATGTTCCATGCAACGAGATCCTTGCCTACGGGGTGTCTCCGCGAGAGCTTCGCGTCGACCCTTCGAGGTAGCAAACGTCCAGGACGATCGCCACGGGAAGGCTCGTCGCGCCCGCCGCGAACGACATCGGGGCGAGGAGCGTCGTCTGGAAGCCGACGTATATGACCGCGAGCACGAGGGTCAGCTTCAGCAGAAGGAAGGGGATGGCGAGCCCCGAACGGCGATCCTGGCGCAGCGCCATCGACACCGTAAATCGCTGCAATACTAGGCTCCCCAACATCGCCGCACCCCCGGCGACCAGGCTCGCGATCGACCCGCGGTCGATCGCCCAGAGTCCGAGAGTCCCGACGGCCAGGACCGCCGCTTGAAATCCGGCGATCGGGCCGAGCCGCAGGCGGCTCCGATCGGACACGGACTCATTCCCCAGAGGAGCTCTCCTCCTCCGCACGGCGGAGGTGGTCGAGCCGGCGCGAGAGCATCACGAGATGGGCGACCGATGCGGCCAGACATCCGAATACGAGCAGCATCGTGAAGAGCGGCTCCGTCCCGAGCCATTGATCGACGTAGTGGCCGATCGCGAGACCGCCGATCACGCTCACGGCGAACTCGAGACCGACGCCGGTCATCTGCAGACGAACGGCGCGACGCGAGAGACGCGGATCCACTGGCTCCCCCGAACGCGAGGACGAGCTCACCGACGTTCACGCACCGAGTGCGCTCCTCGCGGCCGCGACGATGCGTTCGATCTCGGCGTCCCCGTGCGCGAGCGAAACGAACCAGGCCTCGTACTGCGAAGGGGGAAGGTTCACTCCGCGCTCGATCATGGCACGGAAGAAACTCGCGAACGCGTCGGTGTCCGTTCGCGCGGCATCGGTGAAGTCGTGCACGGCTTCGACGCCGAAGAAGAGGGTGAGCAGGGAACCGACTCGTTGCACGGATGCATCGACTCCCGCATTGCGGATTGCATCTTCGAGACCTTCTTGCAGGGCGGCGCCTCGTCGTTCGAGAAGCTGATACGCCGTCGCGTCGAGGAGTCGTATGGTCTCTCGACCCGCCGTGCACGCGATCGGGTTTCCCGAAAGCGTCCCGGCCTGATACACCGGACCCATCGGCGCGAGGAGATCCAACAAGTCGGCGCGTCCTCCGACCGCGGCGACCGGCAAACCCCCTCCGACGATCTTTCCGAGGCACGTGAGATCCGCCTTCACTCCGTAGAGCTCCTGCGCGCCCCCGCGCGCGACCCGAAAGCCGCTGATGACTTCGTCGAAGATGACGAGCGCGCCCGCATCGTGCGCGAGCTCGAGGACCGTTTCGAGGAAGCCTGGCGCGGGTAAAACGACCCCCATGTTCGCAGCGATCGGTTCCACGATCACCGCGGCGGGAGGCGGATCGATGGCGAGCGAGGCGCGCAGAGAGTCCAGGTCGTTGTACTCCACGACGCTGGTCAGCTCCGAGATCGATCCCGGGACACCCGCGCTGTCGGGAACACCGAACGTGGCCGCACCCGATCCCGCCTTCACGAGGAGGCTGTCGTTGTGCCCGTGGTAACAACCGTTGAACTTGATCACGCGCGAACGACCGGTCGCGCCTCGCGCGATGCGCATGGCCGTCATCGTCGCTTCGGTTCCGGACGTCACGAGTCGTACCTTCTCGATCGAAGGGAACGCTCCGACGATCGCTTCCGCGAGCTCGATCTCGACGGGAGTCGGTGCACCGAATCCGGTGCCACGCTTCGCAGCGTTGGTCACTGCCTGAACGACGTCGGGATGCGCGTGACCCGCGATGAGCGGTCCCCACGCGCAGACGAGATCGATCAACTCGTTTCCGTCCGCGTCCCAAACGAACGCGCCTCGTCCGCGAACGAGGAAGCGAGGATCGCCACCGACCGCGCGCCACGCACGCACGGGACTGTTCACACCCGCGGGAATCACACGGGCTGCGCGTGTCAGGAGTTTTGTCGAGGTGTCGTGCAAGTTGTGACGAAGAATAGAGAATCACGACGTCACACTGCAACGCGTTTGCGAACGCGTCGTGCATGCGAGTGCGCGAGAAGTTTTTTCCATCGAAACATCAACGGGTTCATCGATTCGTTTTGTTTTCGTCTTGCAACTTTCACCGAGCGAGCCTAGAAACGCCGCCTCACACCACTCGGTGTGACGTTCTCAAAAAGCTCCACCGATCATCTTCAATTTCGTCTCGCACCACCACTCGTCGATTCGTCGTGGACGAGAACGGCACCTTTCCTACGGTCATCTCTCTCCGTGTGAACAAAGCCCGTTGGGGACACGGGTAAGTATCTGTTTTCACTGGGGGTTTTTGTGTTGTCCACACCTGTGGACAACCCTGTGAACAAGCCCTTCGGGGTCATGAGGGGGAAGCTGGGCCTATGCACACCTGGCAGCGTGCTCGTGAGAGGCTCAAGGAGTCGCTGGGAAGCAGCAACTTCGACGTTTGGATCAAGCCTCTTCGCGTCGCGGAATGCGGCGATGGCCGGGTGCTCTTCGAAGCTCCATCGAAATTTTATCGTGACTGGGTGACGCGCCACTACCTCGACGCTCTGAAGATCTCGTTCGGCGACGACGCGCACCCGGCACCCGAGATCCAGTTTCGGATCGAGGCGAGCCGACAGCAGGAGCTCTTCGACGCTGCTCCGGCGAGAACCCCTGGTAGTCCTGGCGCAACCCGCCCCACCCCCTCCCCGGCGACCAAGGGGACTCGCGGTCCGCGCGCGAAGCGTCCGCGCAACAACGCGCGCGTCGGGAACCTCGTGCCGCGCTACACGTTCCGCAACTTCGTCGTCGGCGCGAGCAACCAGTTCGCGCACGCGGCGGCTCTCGCGGTCGCGAAGAACCCGGGCGAGCAATACAACCCCCTCTTCATCTACGGCACGGTCGGAATCGGCAAGACGCATCTCGCCAACGCCATCGGCCACCGGGTGCTCGAGAAGAACCCGATGGCGAAGGTCGTCTTCCTTTCCAGCGAGGCGTTCGTGAACGACATGATCTCGTCGCTCAAGCGCGATCGCATGGACGACTTCAAGAATCGGTTCCGAAAGGTCGACCTCCTCATCTTGGACGACGTTCAGTTCCTGGCGGGCCGAGAGCGGACCCAGGAGGAATTCTTCCACACTTTCAATACCTTGCACGAGGGCAGGAAGCAGATCGTGCTCACCTCGGACAAGTTTCCCAAGGACATTCCCGACCTCGAGGAGCGCCTCCGCAATCGGTTCGAGTCCGGCCTCACCGCCGACATCCAGGCGCCCGAAATCGAGACGCGCACCGCGATCGCCCAGAAGAAGGCCGAGGCGGAAGGCCTGGTGCTGCCGCCCGACGTCGCGAGCTTCATCGCTCGCGAGATCGGCGACAACGTGCGCGAGCTCGAGGGCGCGCTCACGCGACTCGCTGCAAGTGCGTCATTGCAGGGATGCGAGATTACGGTGCCGTTCGCCCAGCAGGTCTTGAAGCCACACTTTCGCTCCCGGCCCCGCGAGCTCACGATCGCGGAGATTCAGCAGGCCGTGTGCGAGCACTACGGCGTCACCCTCACGGAGATGAACTCGAAGCGCCGCACGCAACACATTGCACCGGTGCGTCAGTGCGCGATGTATCTCTGTCGCAAGCTCACGACGTTTTCGTTTCCGGTCATCGCGGAGCACTTCGGAAAGCGCCACCACTCCACCGTCATGCACGCGTACGAGCGGGTGGCGGGCCGGATCAAGAACGACCCCGGCCTCGCTTCCACTCTCGAGGAGCTCGAGGCGAAGCTCACGCGAGGCCGCGCGTGATGTTGCGCGCCGAAGCCAAAAGCTCCATCGTTGAGAGCCTGTGGACGGGCTGTGGAGCGGCTTCGGAGAAGTTGCGGCATCTTGTGCGAATCGGGCTCTCGGCCCTCGAAGCAGTACGATTCTCCGCACGTCGTTCACAGGCGATTCCCCTGATTCCTCGCGGAGTTGGATTCGTTATCCCCGTTTTCAGCAGCCCCTACTCCTACTGTTTATTTAATATCCCAAAGAGAGAATAGGGACGCGGGTCCACACAGGCTCGGAGAAGCGAGCGCGGATCTCGAGCCGCACGGAGTGAAAGAGCAAGCCGATGGAGTTCTCGATCGATCGAGGTGAGTTCACGCAGGCACTGGCCCTCACGCAGGGCGTCGTCGAGCGACGCAACACGATGCCGATTCTCGCCAACGTCCTGCTCGAGGCGGGGGAGGATCTCTCGATCGCCGCGACCGATCTCGAAGTCCACATCAAGCGGCGCTGCGGCGCCAAGGTCGCCGAGGCCGGTGCCGCGACCGTGGCCGCGCGGAAGTTCTACGAGCTCGTCCGCGAGCTCGCTCCGGGCGACGTGACGATCCGGCTCCTCGACAACCACTTCGTCGAGGTCACGTCCGGACGGTCTCGGGTGCGCCTGGTCGGTCTCCCGGCCGAGGACTTCCCGACCTTCCCCCAGGCCGACGGATCCAGCGATTCCGCCTTCACGATCGACGTCGAGATCCTCGCACGCATGATCGACCGTACGCTCTTCGCGGTCTCGACCGACGACACCCGCGCGCATCTGGGCGGAGTGTTCCTCACGGGCGCGGGCGAGACGCTCCGCTTCGTGGGAACCGACGGTCACCGTCTCGCACTGGTCAGCGAGTCGGTCGGCGGTGCCAGCGCCCCGGAGAAGGGCATCATCCTCCCGCGCAAGGGCCTCACCGAGCTTCGCCGCCTCGTCGAGGGGCGCGATGGCGAGGCGTCGGTGAGCATCGGTGGAAACGTCGTTCGGGTCGAGCTCGCCGACGTCGCGCTCGTCATGCGACTCATCGACGGAGAGTTCCCGAACTACGAGCAGGTCATCCCCGGCGAGGTGAAGTTCCGGGTCGCGATCGCGAAGGACGAGCTGCTCTCCGCGCTGAAGCGTGTCTCGGTGGTGGCGAGCGATCGCTCGAGGGGCGTTCGGCTCGCACTCGCGAACGGTCAGATGACGGTCTCCGCGAGCAGCCCCGACTTCGGGGAGGCGAGCGAGGAGCTCGAGGTGTCGTACGACGGTGACGATCTCACCGTGGGCTTCAACTCGCGCTATCTGACCGACGTTCTCGCGGTTCTTCCGGACACGCAGAAGGTCGAGATCGGATTGATCGACGACGTGAGTCCGGGCGTGATCTGCTCCGAGGGAGACGACACGTACAGCTACGTCGTCATGCCGATGCGTCTCTGAAGACGACCGGATTCGCGCGAAAAAACAGCGTGTTCGCGCGGCACGCCGACCTTCTCTCGGGGTCCTCCATCTGCTATGGTCAGAGGGTTGTAGCTAACCTCTAACCACACGATTTATCTATGGAATCACCGGACGCGCAGAGCGGGGTCGGAGCCGGGTACGGGGCGGACCAGATCAAGGTCCTCGAAGGCCTCGAAGCGGTCCGAAAACGCCCCGGAATGTACATCGGGGACACGACCGAGCGAGGTCTTCACCATCTCGTGTACGAGGTCGTGGACAACTCGGTCGACGAGGCGCTGGCAGGCTACTGCACCTCGATCGAGGTGATCCTGCACGTGGACGGCGGCGTGACCGTCATCGACGACGGCCGTGGGATCCCCGTCGAGATCCATCCGACGGAGGGCGTCTCGGCCGCAGAGGTCGTGCTGACCAAGCTTCATGCCGGCGGCAAGTTCGACAAGGGCGCGTACAAGGTGTCCGGCGGACTGCACGGAGTGGGCATCTCCGTCGTGAACGCGCTCTCCGAGCATCTCGAGCTCGAGATCTGCCGGGAGGGCAAGAAGTACTTTCAGCGGTATCACCGCGGCGCTCCCGACGATCGCCTCGCCGAGATGGGCACCACCCAGAATCGTGGCACCCAGGTCACGTTCAAGCCCGATCCGCTGATGTTCCCATCGACCGAGTTCAACTTCGCCACGCTGTCGAAGCGTCTGCGCGAGATGGCGTTTCTCAATCGCGGGCTCAAGATCTCGATCGAGGACAAGCGCACCGAGCGCTCACACGAATTCCACTATCCAGGGGGCATCGCGTCGTTCGTCGAGCACCTCGGCGCGGCCAAGACGGCCATCCACCCCAAGGCGATCTACATCGAGGGCGAGCGTGAGGGCATCGTCATGGAAGTCTCGATGCAGTGGAACGAAGGCTACAAC
>JAUIME010000233.1 GCA_030433195.1 bacterium | reverse complement strand
TCGAGGGCGAGGGTCTTCCATCGATTTCGCGAGGTACGGAAGCGCGTCGAGTCCGCGTGAGAGGATCTCGGGGACGACCGAGTCGTGAGGGGCGCAATCCGCCATGTCCTGTCCGGGGCCGCGCCAAAAGATGACGAGTCGCGTATCGCGGATCCCGTGGACGAGTTCGCGCAGTCGCGCATCGTCGAGATCCGTTTGCGAATCCGCGTGGCCGGACTCGTTCGTCGCGAACGCCTCGTCTTCTGCCAGAAGATCTTCGAGGTCGTGGATCGTCTCCGCGTGATCTCTTGCCGCCGAGGTGTCGGGGAACGAAGCCGCCACATCGTGAAGTCGATGCAGGATCTCGCGGCGAGTCGTCTCGGGGTCGAGCGCCGATAGGGTCGCGCGAGTCGTCCATGCTTCCGCGATGTCGTGTTCGAGAATGCGGACGAGACGGTAGGGCGACGGGGTGCCGCCTTCGGGGGCCGGCGGATTCTGGGCGTCTTCGAGAACCCGCGCGCAGAGCTGTCGTGCGATCGAGAGATCGCCGCGTTTCGCGCAGGCCCGCGCGAGCAAGATGGCTTCGGTGCGGCAGGCGAGCGATCGACCTTGTCCGAATCCGCGGTCTTCTGTGAAACACGCCAAGAATCGGCGAGCCTCGATTTCGAGATCGACGGGGCTGGTATCGACCGCGCGTCGGTCGTCGGCATGCTCGATGCGGTCGAAGGCCTGGCGATGGAGATCGAGCGTCCACACCTCGAAGTGCTGTCGGCTCGCCGCGAGGAGGAAGGCGAGTCGGCGTCGTCGATCCTCGAGGCCGGCCATCGCCTCGAGCGAATCGTGCGACATCTCCGCGTTGGCGCCCGACGTGAGAAAGACGCAGGGGAGATCCTTCGTGTCGGGAAAGCCGAGCGCGTCGACTCGCGCGAACGCCGCCTTCATTTCTTGCGCAAGGTCATCCACGGCAGGTTCGCTGGATGGCGCTTCGGCAGAAACCGCTCGAGTGGAGGGCATCGCTGCGGTCGCGATCGCGAAGAAGGCGAGGATCATCGTGATGCGTGCGAGAGTATCCATGAGATCCTCCGGGGTGGCGCACGTGGGGTGGCGAGCGGGTCGCGACACGGTCAAGGGTATCCGGTCGCGGGACGTTGCACAACGAGACGTCGACGTGCGCGCATCGTGTCGACGTTCGTCGGAACTCGGAGATGTCGTTGAACCCGTCCCCACGGGTCGCTATGATCGGCGGGTTCGCTGTGCCGAGGAGCCTGAGAGAAGGAACGAGAGACCCACCTTGATGCCGAGATCCGTACGGACCGCTTGTTTCTCACGCATTGCGTCCATCGTTCTGATCGGTATCGCCGGGAGTGCGGCGTGTCTCTCGTTCGCGAGCTCGGCGACGGCGCAAGCCGACGAGCGGCAAAGCGCGGACCGCACCACCGAGGCGATCGCCGGCGATACGGCGCCGCTCCGCACCGAACCGGTCGACGAAGGCGGGGACGACGCGCGTCGAACGGACGGGACGGTCGAAGTGATCGTGACCGCGACCGGCGGACCGCGGCGCGCGATCGAAGTGCCGCAAGCCACGACGACGCTCGACGAGAAGGAAATCCTCGAGCGATTGCCGCAGACCGTCCCCGACGCCCTCGACGAAGTGCCGGGCGTCGTGATCCAGAAGACGAACCAAGGTGGCGGTTCGCCCGTGATTCGTGGGCGTACGGGCAACTCGGTGCTGCTGCTGCTCGATGGGCTTCGCTTCAACAACTCGACGTTTCGGCGCAACAACCAATACCTGAACACCATCGACCTCGCTGCCGTGGAGCGTTTCGAAATCGCGCGCGGGCCCGCGTCGGTGCTTTACGGATCGGACGCGATGGCCGGGGCCGTGAACGTCCTGACACGACGCTTCGAGCTCGGCGGACCGCCGCGGCTTGGCGGGCGCTTGTCCACGCAGTTCTCGAGTGCCGACAAGGGGATCGTTTCGCATCTTTCGCTCGAGGGCGGCAATCGCGACTTCGGCGTGATCGGCGGTCTCACGTTCAAGAACTTCGGTGATCTTCGCGCGGGGAACCACGGCCCCAACCCGACCGGCGCCGTGGACACGCACGGCCGTCAAGATCCGACCGGCTACTCCGAAATCGACGGTAGCCTGAGTGCGATCTGGCAGCTCGGCGAATACGACACCGTCGACTTCTTGTACCTGCACAGTCGGCAAGACGACGTGCCGCGCAGCGACCGGTTGATTCCCAACGACGAACAGCCGATCGCGCCCGACCTGCGTCGGGATACGGCTCCGCAGATCCTTCGCTGGTATCAAGCGCGCTACCAGTACGACCACCCCGGGGACTTCGTCGAGCGCTTCGAGATCTCGGCCGTCCTGCAGAATCCGGAAGAAGCTCGTCGGCGGATCCGCACCGACGATCCGGGCCGGCAAACGAACGAGTACGACGAGATTCTCACGCCCGGTTTGGCCGCTCGCCTGAGCTTGCGCGTGGCGCCCGACCATCTCGTGACGACGGGCGTCGAGGGCTACTACGAACAGGTGCGCTCGGAGCGCGTCGATGTCGATCGCGCCACGGGCGTACGCACCGCGCGACCCGGTCGCTATCCCGACGGCTCCGTCTATCAGAGCTACGGCATCTTCGCGCAGGACGAGTGGGAACTCGCCGACGACTGGACGTGGTCGAACGGGATTCGGTACTCGGTGTTTCGCGTGCGGGTCGATTTCGAGGATCTGACCGTCGGCCCCGTCGGCCCGTTCGGCCGCGAGAGCGAGACCTTCGACGACGTCACCTTCGCGACCGGGCTCTCGCATCGCGTCGCCGACGATACGTGGGTGTATGGTTCGATCGCGCGCGGTTTCCGTGCGCCGAACCTCGGCGACCTCGCGACGCTCGGCGATTTCTCGTCGGGTGAGCGCGTTCCGAATCTCGACCTCGAGCCCGAGTCGGTTTGGAGCTTCGAGGTCGGCGCGAAGCACGAGGAGCGCGCGTGGCGCGGCGGTGCCGCGTGCGCCGTCGCCTACTACGACGACTTGCTCGGTACCGAGCGCGCGTTCACGCTCGACGGGCAAGACTACTTCCAAGTCGCCAATCGTGGCCGAGCCGTCGTATACTCGCTCGAGAGCGCGGGCGAAGTCGTCGTCGTGCCGAGCGACGGGGACACGGCCGAGCACGTCGTCTTCGGGCACGTGTTCGCCGACATCGGCCGCGCCACGACCGAGAACGAACCGCTCACGAAAGTGCCGCCGCCGCAAGGGGAGCTCGGATATCGAATCGAGCAGTCGGCGGGTGCTTGGTTCGGAGAGGTCTACGCGCGCGGCGCGCTCGAGCAAGACCGTCTCGCACAGGCCGATCTCGACGACCCACGCATCCCGAACGACGGGACGCCCGCGTGGGCGACGCTGAACGTGCGTGGCGGGATCGAGCTCGGCAACGACGTCTCGCTCACCGCGGCACTCGAGAACCTCTTCGACCGACGCTATCGCGTGCACGGATCGGGCGTCGATGCCCCCGGCTTCAACGCGATCGTGCAGCTCGACTGGCGCTTCTGAGTCGATCGAGGCGCGCCGGCCTCTGAGAATGGCCTCCGAATCCCGACTTGTGTGAACCCTCTTTGGCCTCCGCGGGATCGTAAGGCGACAGTTCGGGACACGGTCGGTTACGATGGAGGCAGACATGGACATCGAGCGGCTACAGACGCACGCGGGGTTCCTCCGGGCGGTAACACGGTCGTTGCTGCGCGACGAGGACCGAGCCGAGGACGCCGTGCAGCAAACGTGGCTCGCGGCAATCGAGCGCGGGAGGACCGAGGCACCACGCGGGGCGCGGCCAGCTGCCGGCTCGGCGCGCGGCTGGCTCGGCCGCGTCGCGGTCAACTTCGCGAAGCGTTCGATGCGCGAGGAGTCTCGGCGCGCTGCGCGTGAGAAGGTCGTCGCGGAGCGACGTGCGGCGAGCGCTCGAAGCGAGGGGTCGCCGGCGCAGTGGGCGGAGCGTCGCGCGGCGACTCGCGCCGTCGTCGATGCGGTCTTCGCTCTCGACGAGCCGTACCGGACGACGGTGATGCAGCGCTACTACGACGGTCGAATGCCCATGGAGATCGCGGCGGCCGAGGGCGTCTCGGTCGAGACCGTGAAGACGCGACTGCGCCGAGCGCTCGAGCGTCTGCGGGCGCGGCTCGACGCGTACGACGATGCACGGATCGAGGACGGCGAGCGCGGCGATCGAACGTCGTGGCGTCGTGCGCTCGCGCCGCTCGCGCTCGGAAGCGGGGGCGTGGCGGAAGGTGCGGTCACGACGGCGTCGGGGGTCACGCTCTTTGCGGGAGCTGCGAAGGGTATCGCAGCGGGGCTCGCGGCGGTTTCGGTCGTGCTCGTTTTCGTTCTGTTCGCGCGCCGCGGCGATGACTTCGACACGACCGCCGACGAACCGAGTCGCGCGATCACGTTGGCGTCCATCGCGGAAGCGGCGTCGGTCGAGCCGCCGGTCGACGGCGCGCGCGTCGCGATACCGGTTGCGGAGAGTCCGCGTGACGAGCCGCCGGTCGTTCGCGTCGTATGGTCCGACGGAACGCCGGCCGCCGACATCGGGGTTCGGATCTCCGAGGTGGTCGAGGGGCGACGCGCCGTGCCGATCCTCGACGCGACCGAGTTCCGAACGGGTCGCGATGGAACCTTCGTACCGTTCAGTCTCGAGCCGGGGCGGTATCGCGCACGCATCGATCGCGGCGGAACGTCTTGGCTCACGATCGGAGACGAGTCGGTCCGAGGCGCCGTGACGCTACGGATCCCGCGCGCTACGGACGTCGCAGGGGTCGTCGTGGATGCGCGAGGCGCGCCTGTCTCGAACGCGTCGATCCTGCTCTCGGTATCGAACGAACCCGATGCCGCGGTCGTTGGACATGCCGACGACGAGGGACGCTTCACGATCCGCGACGTGACGCAACGCGGATATCTGGGGGCACGTTCGGACGGCTATGCGATGTCGGATTTCGTACTCGCCGAGCGTCCCGGCGAATCGCCGTTGCGTCTCGCGCTACGCGACGATCCGACGACGATCACAGGCGTCGTGCTCGACGGCGACGGCGCCCCGATCGAGCGCGCCGGAGTCGTTCTCGGGAACAAGGGCCTTCGCCGCGCGCGCAAGCAAACGGACGGCACGCGAGTCGCATCGCCGGGTCCGTTTCGCACGCTCACGAACGCTCGCGGCGAGTTCCATCTCGAAGGCGTACCCGGAGGGCAGTACCCGCTCGAGATCGCCGCCGACGGGTTCGGACCCTGGCGAACGGTGGTGACCGGATCGAGCGAGGTGCGTGCGACGCTCCAACCCGCCGCGTACCTGATCGGACGAGTGCTCGACGCCGCCGGGGCGCCCGTGTCGAACGCACGCCTCGACGTCGCTCCGCGGCCATCGGGCGAGACGTTCCGTTCGGAGATCGGGGAGCTCCTGAGCGCATTCTCGAATGACGACGGGGCGTATCGGCTCGGGCCACTCCCCGCGGGATCGTATGTCGTGAAAGCACGTGCGAAGAAGGGGAAGGCGTCGAACGATTTCGCCGTCGGAGCGGGCACCGAAACGACGTGGATCGCCGTGCTCGATGCCGGACGCTCGCTTCGCGGGACGGTGGTTCGAGAAGGCGGTGAAGCGCTGCCGAAGGCTTCGATCACGCTGTATGGCGAGCTGCAAGAAGGGCGTCGCCGGGTGGTCGCGCGAGCGACGACCGACCGCGACGGAGCCTTCGAGGTGTCCAATCTCGAGACGTTCGGCGAGCGCTTCATGGTCGAGATCCGAGCGCGCGCTGCCGACGCGAGATCGGCGTCGGGCGCCGGCGTCGTGCACCGAGTCGAGGACGTGACGCCCGGGGATGCGCCCGTGCGCCTCGTCGTGCCCGACTCGGTTTGGCCGACGGCCCGACTGCGCGGCGTGGTGGTCGACGCCTCGCACACCGAGGCCGATACGAGCGCCGCGGACGCCCGGGTCTGGCCGATTGCCGTGCAGGTCTATCGACTCGATGCGCGCGAGCCCGTGAACTTCGTGATCGGCGGCGACGGACCGTTCGACGTCGGTCCGGTGCCGGCGGGAGCGAGCCGGATTCGTGTGTACCGGCGTGGTCTCGGATCGATCGACCTCGGCACGTTCGAGATCGAAGCGGGTGATACGTCGGATCTGGGGACGATCCGGCTCGAGCCATCACGCGGCGTCGTGTTCGAGGTCACGCGAGCCGACGGTGCGGATCTCGTTGTCCCCACGATGCAGATCCTCGATCTGTCCCTCGGCTTCGTGTCGAGCGTCGTCGAGGTCGACGGCCGGTTACGCGCGGAGCGGCCGCTCGCGCGAGGGACCTACTACTTCGCGCCGCAGCAATACCCGCTCGATTCGAGCTTCGTGGAGTTCACGACCGATCCCGAGCGCGAAGTCGTGTGTGCGGTACATCTCGAACCGGGGGTGGGCACGACGATCGCGCCGGAATGGCCGTCGACCGGGCTTCGGCTACCCGGGCGGTTCATGGTCCACATCGCGGATCTTTCGGGTCGTGTCGTTCAGGGGTACGATCGCTTCGTGGACGTCCTTCCGAGCTCGAGCCAAGTCCTGTCGCTGCGTCCGGGTGTGTATCGCGCGACGGCTCGCGATGGCTCGGGACGAAGCGGCGAGACCGTGTTCGAGGTGGGCGACGTCCCGGTTCGGGAGCCTGTTCGCATTCCGGTGCGCTGACGGCGCCGTCCGTTCGTGACGCCCGTGAACCGATTTCACGCGCGGCGGCGACTCGGTAGGTGAGGTGCGGGCCGTGTCAGCCCGGGCCGAACGATCGGGACACGGAGGCGACGATGGACTCGGAGCGATGGGTAGCGGATGTCGATGCCGTGCGGCGGCTGGCCCAGAGGCTCGTCGACGGGTGGCACGACGCCGAGGACGTCACGCAGGAGGCCTGTGCTGAAGCGTTGACGCACCCGGCACCGCCGGGTGTCGCCCTTCGGGTGTGGATGCGCGGCATCGTGCGCAACGTCGCGGCGCGACGCCTGCGGGCGGGTGTGCGGCGTGAGGCGCGCGAACTTCGCTACCGAAGCGAGAAGCCGCAGCTTGCGCCCTCGACGCACGCCGTCGTCGCGCGCACCGCCGAGCATCGCCGCGTGGTCGACGCCGTGCTTTCGCTCGACGAGCCGTACCGCGAGACGCTGCTGCTGCGCTACTTCGAGAGCCTCCCGCCGCGCGGAGTCGCGGCGCGGCTCGGCATTCCCGTCGAGACCGTTCGAACTCGTACCGCGCGCGCACTCGAGCGCTTGCGTCGCGAGCTCGTGCGGCGTCGCGGGGGAGATCGCCGAGCATCGTGGGCCGCTCTCGCGACGCTCGCCCACGTCGGAGCTCCCCGATCGACGATCCCGAAAATCACCGCTGGAGGAGCCGCTGTCATGTCGGGGAAGCTCGTCGGAAGTCTCGTGGTTCTCGTCGTCGTCGTGGTGGTTTGGATCGCGTCGCGTGGAAGTTCGGAGTCGCCGCAGATCGTGTCCGAGGCGCCACCGCCCGAGGTCGCGGCCCGCGCAGCGCTGCCGGCCGGGGACGAACACGAGCGGTCCCCGAGGGAGGTGTCGGCGCCGCGTGTTTCTCCGGGAG
>JAUIME010000978.1 GCA_030433195.1 bacterium | reverse complement strand
CCGAGGCCCTCGTCGCGACGCACGCGCAAGGCATCGTCCATCGCGACATCAAGCTCGACAACATCATGGTCGACGTGGACGGCTGCGTGAAGGTCCTCGACTTCGGGCTCGCCAAGCCGATTCTCGGTGGCACGCGCATCACGCAGTCCGACCTCTACCTCGGAACTCCCGAATACTGCTCCCCGGAACAGATCCGCGGGGAAGACATCGACGCGCGCGGCGACCTCTACTCGCTCGGCGTCGTGCTCTACGAATTGCTCGCGGGTGTGGCGCCGTTTCACGCTACCGACACGACCGCGCTCTACCCCGCGATCCTGCGTGGCAAGCGCCCATCGATTCGCAAAGTGCGGCGCGACGTTCCGCGCTCCGTCGATGCGCTCATCCGCCGGTTGCTCGATCGGGATCGCGAGCGACGCCTTCCGAGCGCGAGCGATCTCATCGCGGCGATCGACGGAATCCTCGAGAAGCTCCCGGAATGCACGCCAACGGGCAACGGACCGAGCATCCGGCCGACCGGCTCGTCGACTTCGAGTCGAGTTCGTTCGTGCTCCTCGCTTCGACGTCCGGCCGCTGCCTCACGACGATCCGAAGCGGCCACGCGTACGTTCCGTACGCCTTTCGACGCGAAAGCTCGCGGGATCGTGAGTCGACTCTCCGCGGTCCTCTTCGGACTCGTCGCGTTCGTGGGTCTCGCGACGCGCTGGCTCGGCTGAACGAACTCGAAGCTCTCGGGCGTCAGCGCTTCCCGCGCAGACGGCGCCACAACGCACGGACTCCCTCGCGTGGACGCTCTCGACCGGTGGGCTCCGAACCCGGACTCGAGGGCGGGTTCGCGAGCGCTTCGTCTCGCTGGCGCCGTGCCTCGGGAAGTCCCGAAAAAGCCTGCAGCCGGTCCCCGAGCTCCGACACGCGCGAGCGACCGCGCGTGAGAGTCGCGCGAAGCGGTAGCCGTTCGATCGCGGCACACGCCGCGGCGCGTTGCGCGTCGTCCTTCCACGGACGGACGCGGACCCGACCGTAGATCTCCCGCATCTCGACCCCGTGCTCTTCCATGGTCTTCACATGGGGGATCCCCGCGCGAAGCTCGTCGAGCAGGCCCGGCTCATCGAGGACCCGTCGGGCCGCGGCACGCAACGAGGCCGGATCGCCGCGTTCGAACAACAGTCCGCTCCGCCCGTGCTCGACGAGCTCGGCCATGCCGCCGAAGTTCGACGCGAGAACGGGAACGCCGGCCACGTACGCTTCGTGAATCGTGAGCGGCGAGTTCTCGACCCAGACCGACGGCACCACGAGCACGTCGACGTTCTCGAAGACGCGCGCCACTTCGTCGGGACGAAACGCACCGTGGACGTGAATGCGCGCGTCGCGAGCGCGTTCGCGGATGCGCTCTTGGTACGGTGCGTGAGGCGACTCGGGCCGC
>JAUIME010000232.1 GCA_030433195.1 bacterium | reverse complement strand
GTGAAACGAAACGAGGGAGAGCCTTTCGGCTCTCCCTCGGGTGTATTGCTTCTACTCGATATTGCGTTTCTTCGATACTGCTTGGCTTCGATATCGCGGACCGCGTGGTTGCGGCCTGTGCTACTTCTTCGACGGCATCGTGAAGGTGATCTTCTCGAGGTTCTCGGCCATGATCGTGTTCAACACCGCGACCACGTGTCCATGCGGAACGTTCGGGTCGGGGTCGAGGACGCACGGCTGATCCGGGAGCTTGCGATGCAGGTCACGGATTCTCGATGCGAGGGCGTTCAGATCCCTCGAAATGTCGACCTTCGGATCCTGATTCGTGATTCGCTCCACCGGCGTACGACCGACGTAGACCGTCGTGATGCCGTCCTTCGGTCGGAGCCGAACTTCGATGTTCTCGAGCGTTTCGGAGCTCGTGCGCTGCGATCCCATGTCCTTGGGAAGGTAGGCGTCGAGCCGGCCTTCGAGCGTCTTGAACTTGATCGTGCAGATGAAGAAGATCAAGAGCAGGAAGGTCACGTCGAGCATCGGAGCGATCTCGAGCTTCGGATCCTCCGTCTTCGTCTCTTTCTTTCTCTTAGCCATTCGTTGCTCCTGACTTGCGCGCCGCCGCTACTGTTCTTCGTCTTCCGCGGATTGGGCAGCCGCGATCTGGATCTTCCAGATCTTGATCTGCTGGTCCGCGCACATTCGCATGATCGACTGCACGTGCTCGAAGGGCGTGCCGTAGTCGGCGCGCACGAGGATCGGCTCGTCGCAGAGACCCTTTTCCGGGCCTTCCTGGATGCGGTGTGCTTCGGCGAACTCGTAGAGAGGTCGCTCGAGGTTCTCGAGGGTGAACTCGTTGCGGCGGATCTTGATGACGCCCTTGGCGTCGATGTTGATGATCATACGCTTCTTGATCTCGTCGCCTTCGTCCTTCACGGCCTCGGAGGCCTTCGGAAGGACGAGCTGCTCGAGTTCTTTCTGCGTAAGGTCGGTCACGATCATGAAGAAGATGATGAGGTTGAACACGATGTCGAGCATCGGCGTCATGTTCAAGTCCAACTCTTCCGATTCTGTCTTGCGCTTCTTACGTCGCTTGGCCATCGGTGCCTCCTGTCGCCGGCTCTAGTTCGATTGCGGGCGGAATCGTTCGAAGAGTTCTTCGAGGATGGCGCCGATCTCGAGCACGATCTTGATGACGCGGTTACGGAAGTAGAAGAAGAACGACATCATCGGGATGGCGACGAACAGACCGAGCATCGTCGTCACCAGGGCTTCCGAGATACCGCCGGCGAGGTCGGCCGGGTCGGCCGCACCCTTCTTGGCGGCGATGACGTTGAACGACTTCATCATCCCGAGCACGGTACCGAGCAGACCCCACATCGGCGCCGTGGCTCCGATCAGCGAGATCCAGGAGATCTTCTGGTGCAGCTTCACGGCTTCTTCTTCACCGACTTCGGCGAGCGACTGCTCGATCGCGTCGAAGCCGGCACTGATCTTCGGAAGGGCAGCCGCGACGACGTTCGTAAGCGGGTTGTGCTCCGACTCGCAGAGCTCGAGCGCTTCCTGGTAGTTCTGCTCTTCGAGAAGCGTCTCCAACTCGTCGACGATCTCGGGCGGAGCGAGCTTGTCGCGTCGAATCGAGACGAAGTGCTCGATGATGAGCGACACGCCCACGACGGAGAGCAGAATGATGAGGTAGCCGACAGGGCCGGCATTCTGGAGGATCTGTCCGATCGTGACGTTCCCCGCCACGACCTCGTCCTGAGCGAAGGCCACGCCGGCACTGCCCGTCACGACGAGGGCGACCGTGAAGGCCAGGGTCAGCATCTTTACAAAGCTCGTTCGGCTCATACCGCGCTCACTCCTTCTTCTCGACTGAATGTTGCCTGATCAGATCTTGGTTTTGGCTTTGGCCGCCCAGGGGGAGTTCAGTCGCGAAGACTTGTTGCGTTCGACGACTTCCCGATAGTACTCCGCGGCCCGTGCGCGGGCCCCGGGCTCATCACCTTCCAACTTCGCGTAGCACTCCGCGATCCAGTAGAGCGCCTTGAGGGTCTCCGCCGGATCGTGGAAGTATTTTACGGAAACAAGGAGAAATTGGAAGCGGGCAGATTTGTACTCGCCTCGCTCGAACGCCACTCTCCCCAAGCCGTTATGAGCACCGCCGATCAAGTCCTTCTGATCGCCGCGCTCGGCGTCCCGGAGCATCTGCGTGTAGTAGCGCTCCGCGTCGTCCAATTCTCCGTTCGCGAGCAGGCACGTGCCTTGTTGCACGAGGCCGAACTGCTCGAGGCTCCGCATCTCTTTTTGCAGCAGCGAGCCCTCGGGCGCGGTGTCGGCCGCGCGCTTCGCGGTGCTCGCGAGAGAGGAGTAGAGGTTCTTCGCTTCGGCGAACGAACCCTTGGTTTCGAGGTTCTGCGCACCCCAGCGCTTGGCCCGGACTTCCCAGTCTTCGCCGAACGAACCGCGCGCCTCGTTCTCGAGATCCTTGAAGGTCTGTTCCGCGGCGTCGTGGTCACCCGATTGCATCTGAGCGCGCCCGAGCAGCAGGCGAACGCTCGCCGAAAGGCGCGCCTTCGGATGATCCGAAAGGAACGACTCCGCCATCGAGACAGCCTTGCGGTTGTGCTGCGAGCTCGGCGAGGCCGCGCCCGCCGAGACGTGCGCGCGCACGATCGCTTCGCGGATGTAGCGCTTGAAGATCTCGTCGCTCGCGCCGTCCAATGCGGCCTGGAACGAGTTGATCGCGTTTTCGTACTCGCCGCCGTCGAGCAGTTCGATACCGCTCTCGTAAAGCGTGTCACCGTTCTCCCACATGACGCGATACACGTCGGTGGGCTCGAGAGTCTGCGCACGATTCACGCCGGCCGGCTTGTAGCTGAACGCGTCGACATCGTCCTTGACGATTTCGTTCGCGCGCTCGGCGCTACCGGACTTGCGGAGGATGCGAACCTGGGCATCCGCGTCGGCGGCGAGGAACCCCGTGCCGATCATGAGGCCGGTCGCAACGAGCAGGATGAGGTTTCGGATCGCGTTTCGGACTTGGGATCGCATGGCGATGTTCCGTTCCTTCCATTCTCGATTCGAATCGACGCGTCGATTCGTAGGATTCGGGATCTCGACGGACTAGCGAAGCTTCCGCTGCAGCCAATTGAACAGGGGACCGGACGGGTCGTTCTTGAGGTCGGTCTCGTACAGCGCGAGCAGGTTGTCGATGAGACCCTTCGCGGCGTCCGTGTTGCCGAGCTTGTAGTCCAGGTAGGCGATGTGGAACTGGGCGAGCCAGTATTCGTCCCCGAAGCGCAGCTCGCGCGACTTCGCGATCGGCGTCCACATTTCCTTCGCTTCCTTGTACTTCTCGACACCGTCGTACTCGACGACTTCGTTCGTGCCTTCGAGGACGGCCGTTCCGCCGAGCGTCATCGCGTAGTTCTTGCGCAGCTCGACGTTCACGACGCCCGTCTTGTCGCCGATGTACTGCTCGTAGAGCTCGGCGTAGATCGGCTCGGCTTCCGTGTACTTCTTGTGCCAGAGGTAGGTTTCCGCGAGCAAGAACTTGAGGGCTCGGCGCTGGCGCGCGCTCACCTTCGAGTTGTCCTTGTCGCGAGCGTAGATCGCTTCGAGAACCTCGAGGGCCTTGTCGTACTCGCCCGTACGGAAGAAGTCGTTGCCGATCTCGAGACCCTTCCCGAACGGGCGGCCTTGCTTGTCCCACCAGATCTTCACGAAGTCGGACGACTTGGTGAGTGCGGCGCGTGCCGACTCCTGTTCGGAATCCGCGAGGAACTCTTCGGCCGCGTCGTCGGGATCCTCGACGCCTTTGGACTGGGCGTACTGTTCGAGCGCCTTGTTGAACTGTCCCTTGTACGCCTGTCCGATCTGCAGGTAGCCGGCCGCGGTCGCGCGCGACTCGGGGAACAGCTCGTCGAGCCGCTTGATGGTCTCTTCGGCCGCGGCGAGGCGGTTCGTCTCGATCTGCACTTCGACCATGAGGTAGAGGGCGGCCTCGACGAAGTTCGGCTGGCTCTCGTACTTCGTCGGGTATTCGTCGAGGATCGCGATGGCTTCGTCGGTCTTGCCGACGAGCTGCTTCGACTTGGCTCGATAGTAGTCGAGCGCCGCGCGAGCCTGTTCACGCTCGCCCTGGGCTTGCACGTCCCCGGTCTGCCAGTTCGGGTCTTCGGTGAATCGGTCGAAGTTCGAGGCCAGCGAGTCGATGCGCAGGCGGTCGGCTCGCGCTTCGGTCGTGATCGAGCCGTTCGCGGCTTCGATCATCTTCTTGCCGATCTCGAAGTACGTTTCGGCGAGCTTCGCCTGAGCGCGGGGGTAGAGGAGTTCGCTCTTCTTCTCGACCTTGGCGAGCTCGATCGCGGCCGCTTCGTAGTTGCCGGCCTCGAGCTCGTCCTTCCCCGCGTAGTACACGAGGTCGGTGCCCGGATATTCCTTGGTGAGGTACTCGCGCAGGTCGAGGTGCGCCTTTCGCACGAAGTCGGAGACGCCCTTGCCGCGCGCTTCGAGTTTGGACTGTGCGGCGTACGCGCCATAGGCGGCGAACGCGTTCGACTCGACCATCTCGTCCTTGGTGTCGAAGCCCTTCAGCTTCGCGCCCGTTTCGTAGGCGATCGCGGCCGCGAGGTTGTCGTTGAGCTTGCGATAGCCTCGCCCGATGTAGTTCCAGATCTCGGGGGCCAGTTCCTTCTGTTCGCCGGTCTTCTCGATCGCGGCGAGGGACTGCTGGAAGTAGTCGATCGCGCGGAACCAGTTCTTCTGACCGTAGAAGCCCTGCGCCGTCGTGAATAGCACGTCGGCGGGGATGGTGATCTCGACCGTGGGGCCGCTGTCGATCAGCTCGGCGAGCTTGCGCGCGAGAAGCCGGCCGACGCTGCCGTCGGCTTCTTTCGCCATCTCCTGGCAAAGCTTGATGGCGCTTTCCATGTCCTGCAGCTTCTCGAGCGCCTTGACGCGTTCGAGTTGAGCGAGGAAACCCCAGGTTCCGAGCGGGATGTCGGGCGCGCCTTCGACACCCTTCAGGATCGTGTCGAGGCGCTTGACGGTGTCGATCGCCTCGGGGTAGCGGCTCATCGCGTTGTGAACGACGGCTTCTTCGAAGATCGCGCGCTGAACGAGACCCATGAACCAGGGGTCGTTGATGACGCGCGGCTTGGTCGATTCTTGCGCCGCGATCGCGACGATCCCCTCGAGGTAGTCGATCGCGAGGCTGGCGAACTCCTCGGAGCGGCTCTCGTTTTCGAGCGCGCGCTCACCGTAGCTCTTGCCCACGTAGAGGAGGGCGAGCCACGCCGCGGGGAAGCCTTCGTACTCCCAGACGAATTCCTCGAGCTGATCCGCGGCCTCTTTGAGGTTGTTCTCCTTCTCGAAGGAGCCGGACGCTTGGAGGTTCGCGACGTAGTAGTAGTTGAGCGCGCGGTAGAAGAGGGCCTTCTGGTAGAGCTTCGCGTCGCGCTGGTCTTCGGGAAGCGAGGAAAGGTAGTCGGCCGCGCGCTGCAGCAGCCCTTGGGCTTCCTTGATCGCTTCAGTCCCTTCGCTGCGAAGCTCGGTGATGCGGTCCGGGTTCTGCTCGGACTCCATCATCTTGCCGATGGCTTCGCCCTTGCTCTGCAGCAGCTCGCCGAACTCGAACAGCGCATCGAAGAACTTGGGATGGTCTTCGTTGGAGGGCTCGCCGATGAACTCCTCGTAGCCCTTGGCCGCGTTGCGGTACTTGTCGAGCTTCTCGGGACCGCTGGCTTCCTTGTCGGCCGATCGCTTGAGGACGCCGACGAGACCCAGCTCGGCCGACGTCTTCTCGACCGGCGAGATCCCGGGGCGCGAGATCATGTCGTTGAGGACCTCTTCAGCGAGCGCGAAGTACGACCGATCCGCGAGTCCTTGAGCGAACTCGTAGTCTTCGATCTGGGCGTGACCCGCGGCGGGGAAGAGGAGGAGCCAAAGCGGGATGGACAGGACGACTGACTTCTTCATGACCGAACCCCCGTTGGGTTGAGAGACACCGATCCATCGATCCGTTGTTCGAATCGGCGCTCGGCGCGACCGTGGGTCGCGGGGGCGAAACGGCTTCCGGGCTCGCGGAATCCGACGCTCCGACCGTGCGCTCGCCACCGAACGGATCGACGTCACGACGTCGACGGCAAGAGGCTTCCGGGTGTGAGGTTCCTGCGGTTCGATCGCTACGACGCAGTTGCCGCGATGCGGCCTTCGCGTCACGCCCGCCGCTTGGTCACCGCCACCCCTTTTTTCTTCTCGATATCAGCCGCGAACGGCTCGTGTCTCGGAACCATTCATCGAGCCTGACTCAAAAGAGGACGCGGTGTAGAGTGAATCGCGGCGTGATCTTCGGTCGGAAATGAATGGCTCGAACGAATGGCGTGTTTCGAATCGCGTGCTATCTAGTCGATTGCCACCTGGCCGTTGGCCTTGCTCGGAATGCTTCGCTCGAAGCCGAGTGGCAGGATGCTTCGCTTCGGGATACGTGCACTATCGGATACGTGCGCTATCGTCGTGCGGACCCCATCATAGAACATCGCATCGCGGGGCGTAAAATCCGCGGGATGGCTTTCGCCATCCCGCGGTGGTTTCCTTGCATCGTCGGCAACACCCGAGCTTGCCTGCCCGACCGTCCCGAGGCGTCGGTTTCCGACGGCCGCGGCAGGGGAGGGGGCGGCTTCGGCGGCCGACCGGTCGTCGGCTAGCGGCCGGCGACTCCGACACCCGGCTCGTGTTCGCTCATGATGACGACTCGCGCCTTGAGCAAGACGAGCAGGTTCTTGTAACGGTTGTACTGACCGCGTCGGCTGAACAGGAAGTTCACGACGGGGATGTCACTGAGGATCGGGACGCCGGACTTCGTGTTGCGCTCCTGGGCGATCTTCATGCCGCCGAGCAGCAGCGTACCGCCGTCGGGCACGGTGACCGTGGTGCGCACGCGCTGCACTTCGAGCTCCGGAAGCTGGAGTCGACCGGCGTTGCCGATCGCGAAGGAGACGTTGCGCTCCTGGATCGGTCGAACGAGCTGCGAAACCGTCGGGCGAAGTTCGAGCGTCACGAACAGGCGATCCGCGCTGACGACCGGGCGGACGTCGAGGATGACGCCGTCCGAGATGACGTCGACGATCGGGTCGGCGATCTGCGCGGCCTGCGCGATCTCGACGTCGAAGTCCTTGATGTACGAGACCTGGTTGATGACCGAGATGCTCGCGCGCTGGTTGTTCGCGATGAGCAGGCTCGGCGCGTCGATCGAGTTGACGCGCTCGGACTTCTTGACGGCGCGGAGGATCGCTTCGACCTCGGTGTCGTCGAGGTAGGTGAACTGCGCGGCGAAACCGCCCGAGCCCGTGAGGACGCCGTCTTCGCCGAGCGTCTGGTCGACGAGGTTCTCGACGCGACCGCGGATGTCGCCATCCTGGCCATCGTTGTAGAAGATACCGCTCGAGCTGTCGGTGCCGAGGCCGAGCGGGTTGTCCGGCGTGCCGACTTCGATGTCGTCGAGCGGCTCGTTCGAACCCTGACCCGGGTTGCCGCCGCCGCCGGTGTCGTCACCGAGACCGCGGAAGTCGACGCCGATGTCTTCGAGGAAG
>JAUIME010000231.1 GCA_030433195.1 bacterium | reverse complement strand
CCACGAAGAGTGCCTCGAGATCCCAACGCTGCGGCGTCGTGTAGCGCTCGAGCGCCCACGCGTACTCGGCCGGGTTCTCCTTCGCGCGTTCGTAGAACTCGGTGACCTCGTCGGGTTCGATCTCGAAGACGTCCATCTCTTTCTTGATGTCGTCCGCCGAGAAGGCGATGTAGTCGAGCGTCACGCGGGTGTTGTCACGGGCCCACGCGTTGAAGACGTCCTGGCTGAGAGCCGGGCGCCCCATGCGCTTGAGACCTTCGAGCCGCTCGATCATGAGCTGATCGCGCATCGACCGCTCGAACTGCGAGATCGACACCCCCTGCTGCGCCACGAGGCCCTTGTACTGATTGGCCGTGTAGCCACCCGGGAACGCGTTCTGGAGGATGCGCTCGATGCGGTCCTTGAGCTCCGCCTTGCTCACGTAGATGCCCGCGAGCTGCGCCTCCCGGATGCGCGCCTTGCTGGCCGCGAGCTGGGGAATGTTGTTGTTGCCGTAACGGCGCGCCATGTCTTGAACTTCTTGCGTCGAGACGTGCTCGGGCTTGCCGGGAACGAGCTCGTACTTGGCCACGGTCTTCGCTTGACCGATGTTGCCGAAGAACGCGTAGGCGCCGATCCCGATGAGGAACGTCGGCATGATGAAGAACGCGACGAAATACATCAGGGTCTTTTCGTGTTGTTTGAACCAACGGAACGGCATGGCTTCTCCTGGTCGTCTCGAGTTTCGACGGCGAGGCGATCTCGCGTCGCGGGTCGGAGCCGCGAGAACGCGGCCCGTCGAAGCCCTCTATTCTAGATTGGGTCCGCGAGGCGATCAATCGGCAGGCCACGAAATCCGCGGCGCGCAACCGTCCCGTGAACAACGACTTGGGAAAGGTGGCGGAGATCCCGCGCCGCCGCCCGCGCGGCGAGGGCTCGACGGCTCAGCTGTTCGCGCGGAACTCGTCCACGCGCGGGAGATCCTTGATCGACGGGATGCCGAATTGCTCGAGGAATTGCCGGGTCGTCCCGTAGAGGAGCGGCCGCCCGAGGACCTCGGCGCGGCCCTGGATCTTCACGAGCCCCTTCTCCATGAGCCACTTGAGCGTCCCGCCGCACGCCACGCCGCGGATCACCTCGATGTCGGCGCGGATCACGGGCTGGCGGTACGCGACGATCGCCAGAGTCTCGAGAGCCGCCGGCGACAACCGGTCTTCGGTGCGGATCCGGTGGAGCTTCTTGACCGCGTCGGAGAGGTCGGGCACCGTGACGACGCGATAGCCGCCCGCGATCTCCTCGATCATGACGCCGCGCTTCTGGCGCCGGAAGTCCTTTCCGATCGCCTCGACGAGCGTCTTCACCTCTTGCGTCGTGAGATCGCCGATCACCGAGGCCAGGCGGCTCGCCCCGACGGGCTCCTTCGACGAGAACAACAACCCCTCGACGACGCGCTTGTACTCGGTGAGCTCCTTCACGTCGCGGTGCTTGCGCCGGCGCGATTTGGCGGGCTTCTTCTCCTTGTCCGGATCGGCATCGGCGGACGGAGCGCTCTCCGCTTCGGGGTCTCGGGATTCCGTCACGGTATCCTCCGCGGCCGTATCCGGCCCGGCTGTCTCGGGCCGGGATGAGGTCTCGACGAACTTCGACTCGCCCTCGGCTTCGGGCGCGGTCGGCGAATCGGTCGACTCCGCTTCGGTCTTCGGTTCCGCTACGGTCGTCACGGTCATCCCTCCCCCTTCGCCAGCGTCGCCAGCTACTTCGCGCAAGGTGCGCTCGCCGTGGACCCACGCCGGAGACACGTCCGACGTAGCCCGCTACGGTCTGCCGCGACGCACCGGATACAAGCGTTCGCGCGATCGATTCCACTGCAAGACTTCGAGAGAAGTCACAGGAGAATCGTCGAGCTCAGCGAGGATGGAATCCCGAACCGCCCCGAACGGGACCCGATCACCGGGGACGCGACGTATGACTCGATAGAGATGATAAAGACTTCTGCCGTCTCGCTCAACCTCCAACACGGGACTCACCTCCCCGACCTCGAGCTCCGAGACGGCCGCCTCGATCGGTGACGGGAAGAAACCCGCTCGCACTCTCGCGATCCGGCCTCCGTCGCGTCTCGTCGCCAGCACGGAGTGCTTCTCGACGAGCGTCGCGAACTCGGCCCCCTCGATCGCGGCCGCGCGGATCTCCTCGGCGAGCGCTCGCTCTTCGACCGCGAGCTCGCGCACGTCGATGGAGCCGTCGCGCACGAGCGAGTATCGGATCACGCGATCGCGCAGCATCTTGTCCCGGACGATCGCATGGACGCGTTCGCGATACGATTCCGGGTCTTCGCCGAAGTTGTCCTCGGCGAACTGCTCGAGCGTGATCTCGCCCCCGAACTGCACGCGCAGCTCGTTGCGCTGCTGGTCGAGTTCGCGCTCGACCGCCCGCTCGACCTCGTCTCGTTCGACACGCACGCCGAGCCGCGCCGCCTCCGCCCGCGCGATCTCCCGGCCGATGAGGTACGCCAGCGACTCGTAGTACGACTCGCGGAAGAAGTACAGCGCCGCGTCGGCAAGATCGTTCGCGTCGACCACGCGTTCGCCTACGGTGGCGAGCACCCGCGGCGCGCGCGAGGCGTCCGGGCCCGCCGCATCCGAACGGGCTGGGGCTACATCCGAACCTGCGCTTGGGTCCGTCGATCCCGCGGTGGCGTCGTCGCGTGCGGTCAACCCGTCGCGTGCCCCGGCGTCCGCGGATCGCAGGCGCTCGAGATCGCGCTCGGCCCGCGCGACCGCATCCGACGCCCCCGATTCACGGCGCGCAGGCGGCTCTTCGTGCGAAGGCGTCGTGCAACCGGCGGCGACGGCGCACGCCAGGATCGCGAGCGCACGCGCCGCTGCCATTGCGCCCCACCGCACGACGAACGCGTAGCGAACTTCCCTCTGTCGGAGCGTCCGTCGCGCCCGCCGCCGACCGTGAGCCCGCGTCACTGGAAGACCACGACCTTGTCGACGCCGAGTCCCCAGCATCGATCGCAGATGATCGCTTGCGAGCCGCCCGTCTGTCCGAGCACGCTCAGCGAACCGGCCCCGCCGCATCGCAGGCACTGCTTGTAGTCGGTGCGCTTCACGTTCACGTCCGACGAGTGTTCGGCGTAGAAGCTGAGCAACCAATCGCGACGCTCGTTCGGCCGAGCACGCATCCACCATTCGTCGGCGGTCGGCGGCTTGCGCTCGATCTTCGGCCCGTCGTCGCGCGAGTTGTTACGGCGCCCGCGCCGATCGCGCCCACGATTCTGCGTACTCGGCTTTGCCTTCTTCTTGGGCTTCTCGACGAGGAACGTCCCGTTCCCGTACGACGTCCGGCGCTTCAAGAATGACTCGCGTTCGGCCCACAGCTCCTTCACTTCTTCGGCCGTGAACTGTTCGCTCGACGCGACGCGTTCGGAGATGTCGTCGGCCATCTCGCGCTGCGCATACGACTTCACCTCCGACAGCGTGAGTTCCTCTTCGCGCGCTTTGTCCATCGCGACGTCGCGCATCCAGTAGAAGTACCGACTCGCGACGCGTTCACGATCGAGCTCGCGGCGCGCAGCCACCAAACGCTCGCTCGTGAGCCCGTAGCGTTCGACCTTCTCGAGAATCGGGCTCTCCGGGAAGTCGGCCTGCAACTTCTCGAGTGCCGCCATGGCGCGGTCGTACTGCTTGCGATGCGCGGCCGCACGCACTTCGTCGAAGAGCGAGATCGCTTCCTGCTGGCTGCGGATCACGAGCACCGCTTCCTTCTGCAGGCGCACGCCTTCGGCCTTGAACTCGGGGAACTCCTCCTGCAGCGTCTCGAGGTGTTCGAGCGCCTTCTCGTAATCGCCGATGCGCTGGCTGTGGGCCGCGAAGTCCATGTGACCTTGCGGCGTCTGCGGCTCGCCGTGCTCGTCGACGTGACGCTGGTAGAGCTGTCGCGGCGTGTACGCCTCGAGCGCCGACACATCGACCTCCTCCACCGAAACGATGCGCGAGCTCGGGAACTCACGCGGCCCGTCGGCGAGCTTCAGATGCACGGAGTCGGGACGCTTGGGCTCGAGCAGCGCGCCCTCGAAGACATTGCCGTCCTCGAGCACGATGCGCACGCCCGGGACCGTGAGCTCCGCCTCCTCGTCGGCGATGAAGCCGAATCGCTTCTGCAAGCGCAGCACGTCGCGCTCGATGACACGCTCCCACGGAACGGTGAGCTGCCCGCCATCGAACAGGTGCATCGTGAACTCTTCTTCCGAGGCCGACTTCACCTCGCCGAGCAGCGGACGCCCGTCGCGCAGCGTCACGAGGTCGGGATGCGCAGCCGGCGCGAACACGACGCAAAACCACGCCAAGATACCGGCCAATATGATCGCGTAGCGCATCACGAGACACCTCCTCATTCGGTTCGTGCCGCTTTCGCCTCGGCGAGGCGGACGGCGGATTCGTCACGCAGCAGAACCGCGTGAAAGACCGCTTCTTGTTCCTTGCTGCCGCGGCGCCACTCGAGCGTCACGGTCACGGCGAGCGCGTCTTCGCCGTCGACGATCGGCTGCGCGCTCGTCGACACGGCGTACGGTGCGACCTCGGGTCCTTCGAACGTCATCGCTTGCACGGCGCCGACGCTCCCCGATTCGCTCCATTCGAAGTCGAGCCGATCGAGCACCGACTCGGCGACCATCACGGTGCGCGCGTCGTCGACGGCCGCGCGGTGGATCCCGACGGCGTGCGTGAACAGCGCGAGGACGCTCACCATCCCGGTCACGAGAATCAGCATCGCGATGACGACTTCCATGAGCGTGAAGCCCGCTTCGGCGCCACGCGCTCGTGTCTCGATCCGGGTTCGTCGAAGCTCCGTTCGTCGCGACCTCATTGCCAAGCCTCCGCACCGACGGCCACGGGAACGACGCGCCGGAACCGCGAGCCCGATCGCACGCGCGCCCGCGCGTCGTGCGACGCCTCGGTGGTGCCGCGACCGCCGCGATCGAGGATCTTGAAGACGGTCGAGCCCTTCTCTTCGACGAGCATCCACTCGTCGTCGATGAGCACCCAGCCGTCGTCGCCGCCGAGGTCGAGCAGGCTCGTCGCGTTCACGCTCAAGCTCCCCGACCCTTCGGTGATCGGTCGTGTGAGGAAGACGCGTCCGCGACCCGGCTCTTCGAGCACGAGCTCGATCTCGACGCCCGACGGGAACACGTCGTCACCGGAATCGGCCGTCGACTCGGGACCGACGAAACGCTCGAACTCGGGCACACGGCCGCGCGTCGAGTCCCACCGATCGAGCCACTCGCGCGTCCCGTCCGCCCCCGAACCGCGATACCGGAAGCCGAGGTGCAAGACGCCGCTCGTGAGCGGCCGCAGCGACGGCCCGGGCTCGCGCGTGCGGACCGGAAGATTGTCGTCGTTGAAGTACGAGCCCTCACCGCCGATCGGCGAGCGGATGCCGCGCAAGAGCCACGTCTCGCCTTCGTTCGAGCGGTCGCCCGGCTTCGGGCTCGGCCGCGTCGTGAGGTACACGACTTCCATGCGTCCGCCCGGCGCGCGCAGGATGCCGGCGGCGGCTTCTTCGGTGTCGTCGACGAGGTCGACGTAGGCCGTCGCCTCGGCGCTGGTCCCCGCCTCGCGCAGGACGGGGTCGACCGTCTCGGTGCCGAGCGAACGCACGAAGCGAAGCCGCGGGCGGCCCGCGTCGTCGCGGTCGCCGATGAGGCGCTCGTTCGGCGGCACGCCCGGCAATCGATCCGTGGCCGCGATGGCGTCGAGGTCGCGCACGAGCTGATCGAGCAGGATCTGCGCGCGCTCGTAGATGTCGCGTCGCCCTTCCCCTTGCTTGTAGAGGCCCATCCCCGTGCGCAAGAATCCGAACAGGACCATCGAGAGCGTCACGAGCATCGCCATCGCGAGCGTGAGCTCGACGAGCGACATTCCGCGCGTTCGCGTTTCGGCGCCGTGCCTCACGGCATCACCTCCCGCGCCTCGACGCTTCGCGCCGCGAGGTACTTCACGCCGATCGAGCGCAGCCACGCGGTGTCCTTCCAATCGTTCACGGATCCGACCGAGTTGAACGCGCCCGTCCCGTAGCGGAAGAAGACACGGATCTCGATGACTTCACCGGCCATGTCGATGCGGTTCTCGATTTCGTCTTCGGCGGGGTTCTCGAAGCGGAACAGGCCGTTCTCTTTCCCGCCCGGTTCGGCCGTCCACGGCACGCGCTCGTCGATGCGTACGAGCACCTCGATGTCGTTCAGCGACTTCGGCAGGCGCTCGTCCCAATCGATGGTCGTGAAGTACGCGCCGGGGATCCGACGCGACAGCTCGAGATACGCCATCTGCGGATCGTCGGCGTTGCGCGCCGCGCGATCCCAGAACCGATGCGGCATCTCGATCACGAAGTCTCCGCTCGCATAGCTCGCGCGATCGGTCCCGTAGCGGCCGCGGAACAGGCCCTCGTCGCTGCCGAGATCCCCCGGCAGACGCGTCGTCGGCATGTAGAGCGACTGCCCGATACGCGTCGTGTAGTGCATCATCTCTTCGAGCTCGTAGCCCTCGCCGATCACCGAGATCGTTCCCGAAGGCGGGAAGCCGTTCGCGTCCGCAAGCGGGAACTCGTAGCCCGTGTCGGCGACGCCGCCCGTGAGCTGCGAAATGTTCAGGTACGACAACAGGTGCCCGCGCTCGCCGTCGTCGAGCACGCGCGGCTCGGTGCCCATCGCCCCGCGGATGCAATCCTTCAAGATGTACATGCCGCCGTTCCCGGGGACGTAGCCCTGGTCTTCGAGGTCACGATACACGACGATCTCGTCGCCGATCCACAGCGCGCCGCCATCGGGCGGCAGCGGCGTGAACCGTGGCCCCTGGTTGGCGTAGTGACTCGCGCCGCGCTTGATCGCCATACCGTGGCCCGTGAAGAAGTCGGCGCGCACGAGCGGCACGTCGCGGTCACTCGCGGGCACCGCCGCCGTGTCGTCGAGCAGGTTCACCATGTAGATGACTTCGCGCATGCGGTTGATCTCGACCTCGTCGAGGATCATCCCCGTGCCGGATCCGCCGTCGAGCGGCGCGCCGAATCCGAGCGTGGTCGGCACGCTCGTGGGCAGCTCCCCGCTCGGGAACTTCGAGATACGCACCGTCTGCCGCGTGTCGAGGCGCGAGATCGTGTCGAACGCGTTGTTGTCGTTGATCAGGATGTCTTGGATCGTCGAGGGATACGTGCGGCTCACGTTCCGGTCGAGCCCGACATAGCGATACGTACGATTCTGGCGATCGCGCCCGCGGTTGCCGTGCACGACGACGGCTTGCTCCCGTCCTCCGCCACCGGGCGTGAGCAACGTCACGACGTCGTCGAAGCCCGTGCCGTCGCGATAAACGCGGAAGCACGGGATCACGTCGATCCCTTGCGAATGAATCTCTTGCTCGGTCTTCGAGTCGGCGCGACCGCTGTATTCCAAGAGTTGCAGATCGAGCGACGCGCCGCTCCCCACGCCGTTCATACGGTAGGCATCGACGCGATTCAGCATACGGAGGAACGCGGCGGCGTCGTCACGAAGGAAGAACGCATCGTCGAGGATCGACTCGTACCGGAACCACTCGCGATCGATCTGGATGCGTTCGCTCTCGGCGGGACTCGTCCCGT
>JAUIME010000230.1 GCA_030433195.1 bacterium | reverse complement strand
CGTGGAGCGTCCGGACGAGCTCGCGCTTGGCGACTTCGAGTTTCGTGGAGTCGCCCGTCGCCGCGCGCTCGTCCATGCTGCCGGACGTATCGAGGACGATGACGAGGCGCCGCGAACAGGTCGAGATTCCGTAGAAACTCGCACCGTAGCGATGCGCGGTGCGGGGGATGGCGTCGGTCGCCTCGGTGCCGGATCGGTCGGGGGTGGATCGCGTCACGAACTCGAGCGCCGCGACGGCGTCCTCGGAGAGCCGGCCCGGTTCGCGATTGGCGACTTCGGTGAGCGCCTCGATCGTGGCCGGATCGGCTCGGTTGGCGATCGCTTCGATCGCGGTGGCGCGGATCGTCCAGTCGGCATCGTCGAGTGCCGCTCTGAGCGCGGAGTCGATCGAGGTCGTCCCCGTTTCGCTCACGCAGCGGTTCGCGCAGGCTCGCACCGCGGCCGAGCGGATCTCGTCGCGGTCGTTCGCGGCGAGTGCGGTCAGGGTCGAGCACGCGTCTTCGAGTGTCGCGTAGCCGAGGACTTCGATCGCGGACACGGCGCGCTCGGGACGCCGCCGGTCGCGCGCCGCTCGATCGAGTGCGGCGAGGGCGTCGGTTCGCGCGTCGCCGTCGAGCGAATCGAGGGCCACCGCGGCACGGCGGATCGCGCGGCGGTGGGTCGAGCGGTGTCCCTCGCGCTCGCCGCGCAGATCGTCGAGCTGGCGTCTGAGATCGCGCTCGCGGGACGCGGCGGCCGCAGCGCGGGACGGATTCGTGGCCGCGAGTTGCCGGGTGCGTGCGTGAGCGGATCGACGTTCGAGGTCGTCGAGACTCGAGACGAGCTTCGCCTCGAGCCGATCGAGTTCGCGGCAGCGCTCGAGTCGACGCGCGGCCTCCTCGACGAGATCGGGGACGATGCGTGGGTCCGCCAGGCCCGCGAACCGCTCGATGGCGCGATCGCGTACGCCGCGGTCTTCGTCGCGCATGGCGATCTCGAAACGGCGCGACTCGCGGGAGTAGTCGGTGGGCGACGCGGATGCGTCCGCAAGGGCCGCCCCGAGGACCAGGGCAGTGAGCAGTCCGAGTCGCGGGATCGACCAGGAGTCGCGGAGGGGCTGCGGGGTCGCCGAATGGGGCATCGCGGGATCGGTCTCGGGGTTCGTTGTCCGGATCTTCGGGCGAAGCGCGAAACGTCTCCGATCGTACCAAACGCGGCTTCCAAAGGGGATTACGAGGTCTACGCGGACACTCGAGGTCGTCGATTCGGCCAGCGAGGGAAGGGCGGTTGGCGGTGCCGGGCCGGTCGGGCATACTGACACGCATGACGATCCGACGAACTCGCGCGCGATCGATGATCGCGCCCCTTTCTCGTTCCACCTCGTCCACCACCCGGGTGGCGGCGTTCGCGCTCCTCGTTCTCGTGGCAGTCACGGCGGTCTCGGCGCAATCCTCGCGGCCTGCGAACGACGTGAAGGCCGCGCTTCGTGGATGCGCGCTGCTCGAGGACGAACGCCTCTTCGACGAGTCGAAGTTCAGGGACCTGCTCGCGCATCGCGACGCGACGGTCCGGAGCCGCGCGGCGCTCGCGCTGTCCCGGATCCAGCACGCGGGCGCGGTGCCGATGCTCGTCGCCGCGCTCGCCGACGAGGATTCGGCCGTTCGGTGCGACGCTGCGTTCGCGCTCGGTCAGACGCCGTCGGAGGATGGCGCGCGAGCGCTCGAGCGTGTCCTCGAGGGGAAAGACGCCGCGCTGCGGGCAACGGCGGCCGAGGCGCTCGGGAAGATCGCCGGCGCGATCGGTGGGGGGTTGCAGCCGTTGTTGAAGGCGCTCGAAGGCGAGGAAGACGCCCGCGTTCGAGGCGAGCTCGTCCTCGCGTTGTGGCGCGGCGGGTTCGCGACGGAAGCGCCCGGCCGCGAAGTGCTGCTCGAGCGCATCGACGATCCGTCGCCCGCGGTGCATTGGCGGGCGGTTTATTCGCTCGTGCGCGCCGAGACTCGCGGGGTGGGGCCCGCGCTCGACAAGGTGCTCGTCGCGCCGCCGCGCGATGCCGATGGGCTCGGGCGGCTGTTCGCCGCGCGCGGGCTCGCGAACGACGGCGCGTTCCCGATCGGCGCGGAATCCGCCGCGTCCGCGTCCCTCTACGTCGTCTTGCGTGCGATGCATCTCGGGCCGTTCGACACGCAGCGTGATCGGCTCGCGACCGAGATCCTCCACGCGCTCGCACGGATCGACGCCACGTCGCATCCCTTGGGTATGGTGGCGGATTCGACGTGGCTCTTGCGACGGACCGACCTCTCGGCGAGCCTCCGGTATCGCGCCGTGGAGTGGTTCGAGACCTTGACGAATCGGCAGCTTCGCGACGACGTCGACGGGCAAGCGAGTGCGGTCGCGGAAGCGATCCGCGACTCTCTCGTCGCGCGACTCGCCCTCACCCAATGCGCCTGGCTCGATGCGTCGCCGTGGGTCCGTGCGCGTGCGCTGGCGGCGCTCGTGCCGTCCGCGGACCACGACGAACTGGCGCGCATCGCCGATCGGGCGCTCGCGGCGGACGGGGGGATCGCCGATCGCGAAGCGTTCGTCACGAGCCTCGCGGCGCGCGGCGCCGAAGAAGCTCTGCCGTTCCTCGAGCGGGCGTTCGCGTTCGAGGATCCTCGCACCCGAACCGCCGTCGCCGAGGCGATCCGGCATTTCGAGGGACGGGACACGGCGCACGACCTCGCACGCCGCGCCCTCGCGATCGACGATCTCGCGATCCGGGGCGCGGCCGTTCTCAGCGTCGGTACGTGGGAAGATCCGGCTTGGAGCGAGACCCTCGAGAAGGTGTACGAGAACTCGTCTCGATTCGATCTCACCGAGGTGCGGGCGTCGGTGGTTCGAGCGCTCGCGGCCCTTCCGAAGACGCCGCTCGCATTCTTCGAACGCGCGCTCGAGGATCCCGAGCCCATGGTTCGGCGCGCGGCGGCCGTGGCCATCGAAGCGCGGTCCGATCGTGAGGTCCCGCTCGCCGCAATCCAACGAGACGAAGCGAACGACGAAGCGATCGCCGCGATCGAGCTCGGTATCGATCAGCGCGTGGTGTTCGAGACGACGCGCGGCGAGTTCGAGGTCACGCTGTATCCGGAGGCGCCGCTGCAGGCGCGCGCGCTCATCGACCGCGCACGTCGCGGCTTCTACGACGGGCTCCCGTTCCATCGCATCGTTCCGAACTTCGTCGTTCAGGGGGGAGATCCTCGCGGCGACGGCTGGGGCGGTCTCGACACGTTCGTACGCGAGCAGTGGAGCCGGCGCCGGTTCGATACCGGTGTGGTCGGCATGCCCACGGCCGGCAAGGACACCGGTGGGTGCCAGATCTTCGTGGCCCTGATCCCGACTCCGCACCTCGACGGGCGCTATACGGCATTTGGAGAGATCTCGAGCGGAATGGACGTCGTCCGGCGCCTCGAAAAGGGCGATCGCATCCTCTCCACGAGCCTTCGAAGGTAGCGGAGCCGGCTCGATCGAGTGACCGCCTCACGGATCGTCGACTCGGACCGCTCCTGAACCGCAGGATTCGTGAGCCGCTGGCTGCGATGGACGGCGGTCGATCCGAGATCCTCCATGCGCGACCCTCGACAACCGTGCGTCGCCCACAGGAGACGCGAGAGGCCCCTCCAGGCGGCTCTCGGTGGCCCCTCGACTTGAAGCAAAAATCCCCGCCACACGGTGGTTCTTGGCGAATCTGCCGTGAGACCGAGTGGGTCGTCGAAAAATCGTGCTCCGCAAGTCGCATTCATGAAGGTGGTTACGGCGCTTGCTTCTTTTTTTCGACGCTTCGGGGGATTTCAGGGGGAAAGAGTTTGACTTCACCCGATAAGTGAGTACACTTGCGCTGACTTGTACAGGTTGTACAGACGACACAAGTGATCGACAAGCGGCAACTGTTCGACAATGGCAAACCGCTCGAAAGGGCGGGACGCAAAGCGACGGACCTAAACCCCGCAGTGGGGCATGGTAGCCGGGCTGCCGAAGACAGTAGCAAGACGACGATTCATGCGGCTTCGTCTCACCGTCTCGCTCCTTCGGACTCGGAAATCCGGATCAAGGGAACCAAAGGAGGAAGACATGAGCGTTACCGCGATCGCCACCCAGCCTGTTGCTTCGAAGACCATCACGCCGAAGCCTGCGCCGCGCAAGAAGGGCGAAACGGATCCGATCTGGGTCACCTACAAGAAGACCCACGACGAGAACCTGCGCAACCTGCTGATCGAACGCTACATGCCTCTCGTTCGGAGCATCTCCGAGCGCCTCCTCGCCACGCTTCCGAAGTCGATCGACATCGACGACCTCACGAGCGCCGGCATCTTCGGTCTCATCGACGCCATCGACGGCTTCGACATCGATCGCGGTATCAAGTTCAAGACCTACTGCACGACGCGCATCCGCGGCTCCATCCTCGACGAGCTGCGCAGCCAGGACTGGGTTCCCCGACTCGTCCGCCTGAAGGCCCACAAGATCGAACGCGCGTTCAAGGCCCTCGAGACGAAGTACGGCCGCAAGCCGACCGACTACGAGATGGCCAAGTGCCTCGAGATCTCGATCAAGGAATACAACCAGATGCTCGAGGAATCGAGCGCGGTGAACGTCTTCTCGCTGAACGACAAGTGGGAAGAAGAAGAAGACGACTCGGCGGTGAGCAAGGTCGAGGTTCTGCAGGATCGCAAGAGCGAAGACCCGATCGACCGCCTGAACCAGAAGGACGTCTTCGACTTCATGACGCGCAACCTCTCCGAGAAGGAGCGGCTCGTGCTCGTCATGTACTACTACGAAGGACTCACGATGAAGGAAATCGGTGAAGTCCTCGACCTCACGGAGAGCCGCATCTGCCAGATCCACTCGGCGGTGCTCGAGCGCATGCAAGGACAGCTGCAGCGCAATCGCCTCTCCCTCTTCACGACCTGAGACTCGCCCGAGGCGCGTCGAGGATCGTGAGCACCAGCGAAACGTCGCCCGTCCGCGCCCGGGCTCCGTGGTTCCCGACCGAAGAAATCACGAGAGAGCAACTCGTTGCCTGCACCCCGTCCGCCTCCGTGTGGCGTACGGGGTTCGGGCGTTTGCGTAGCGGGAGTGAAACCCGGCGACCGAATCAGGCGTAGAGGCCGCGATGCGTGGCGACGCGGTTCACGCGGCTGATGCCGACGAGGAACGCGGCCGTTCGCATCGACGTGTCGTACTCCTGCGCGGTGTCGTTCACTTCCTGGAAGGCCTTCACCATGATGTTCTCGAGCTCGCTCAGGATGCGCTCTTCTTCCCAGTAGTAGCCCATCCGATTCTGCACCCACTCGAGATACGAGACGGTCACGCCTCCCGCGTTGCAGAGGATGTCGGGAACCACGAAGGTCCCGTTCGCGGCGAGGAACTCGTCGGCGTTCGGCGTCGTCGGACCGTTGGCGGCCTCGGCGATGATTTTGGCGCGGACCTTGTCGGCGTTCTGGCTCGTGATCTGATTCTCGAGCGCGGCGGGGACGAGCACGTCGACGTCCATCTCGAGGATGTCCTCGGCGCGTTCGATCCTCTCGACCTTGACGATCCCCTCGAAACCGAACAAGCTCGATCGGTTGTGCTCGGCGTAGTTGAGCGCGGCGGGCACGTCGATGCCGTCGGGGTTGACGTAGGTGCCGCTCGCGTCGCCGATCGCGACGATCTTCATGCCGTCTTCGTGCATGAGCCGCGCCGAGTGCGAACCGACGTTGCCGAATCCTTGGATCGCGACCGTGGCGCCGGCGCGGTCGATGTTCTGCACGCGCATGGCTTCGCGCACCGTGTAGAGAACGCCGAGCGCCGTCGCGGCGGGGCGGCCCAGCGAACCGCCGAGCTCGACGGGCTTGCCGGTGACGACCGCGGGCGACCAGACGCGCTTGTGCATCGCGTACGTGTCGAAGAACCACGCCATCACTTGCGGGTTCGTTCCGACGTCGGGCGCGGGGACGTCGCTCTCGGGCCCCATGTCGTCCATGAACTCGGCCATGTAGCGACGCGACAGGTTCTCGAGCTCACGGTCGGAGAGCTCGCGCGGATCGACGATGACGCCGCCCTTGGCGCCGCCCATGGGGATGTTCACGACCGCGCTCTTGATCGTCATCCAGAACGCGAGCGCTTTGACCTCGTCGAGGTTCACGTCTTGATGGAAGCGGACGCCACCTTTGCCGGGGCCGCGCATGCGGCTGTGGATGACGCGATACGCCGTGAACGGGCGCACCGACCCGTCGTCCATGCGCACGGGCAGGATCACCTCGGTGATCTTGCGCGGCTCTTTGACCATCGTGATCTGGTCGTCGGTGAGGCCCAAGATCTCGGCGGCCTGATCGAACTGCCGCATCGCGTTCTCGTACGCATTGATGTCGCCGATCGGCATGGTCCCGATCTCCTCTGTCGTCGTGTCGAGCGAGGGGCGCGAATCGTGGCGCGGTGCGGGGCGTGGCGCGTCGCGAGGCTCCTCGGGGGGCACCGAAAGGGGCGAATCCTACCAGATGGCCGAGGAGCCGGGAAGCGGATTCAGACCGTGCCCGCAGCGCCCGAAGAATCGCGTTGCGCTCGGCGGGGCAGTGGGTTCAGGCCGTGTCGCCCGGCCTCGATCCGTCGACTTTCGGGAAGCGGGCGCTTTTGCGCAGACCGGTGCGGCACGAGTAGAAGTCGACGATCGTTCCGAGCGTGTGGAGTCCGTATCGCGTCGAGGCCCAAAACGCGATCGAGCTCGCCTCCTTCATGTAGCGCACGGGCACCGGCACGTCGCCGATCCGGAAGCCGAAATGGACGGCCTGCATGAGAAACTGGCTGTCGAAGACGAAGTTGTCCGAGTTTTCGTGATAGGGAATCGTTTCGAGCACTTCGCGACGATAGGCGCGATAGCCGCTGTGCCACTCACCGAGGTTCTGCCCGAGCATCAGATTCTCGCCGAAGCTCAGCATGCGGTTGAAGGCGTACTTGTAGAGCGGCATCCCGCACGAGAGCGCTTCCTGGCGCGTCCGGATACGGTTCCCGAGGATGACGTCGCAGATTCGATTCTCGAGAAACGTGACGATCCCGCCCGCGAGCCGGCTGTCGTACTGGTAGTCGGGGTGGATCATGATGACGTGATCGGCGCCGTGCGCGAGGGCGGTGTCGTAGCACGTCTTCTGATTGCCGCCGTAGCCGCGGTTGTGCTCGTGCTCGATCACGGTCAGCCCGAGCTTGCGCGCGATCTCGACGGTTCGGTCGCTGCTGCAGTCGTCCACGAGGATGATCTCGTCGACCACCGACTCGGGGATGTCGCGGACCGTGGCTTCGACGGTCTTCTCCGCGTTGTACGCGGGCATGACGACGATGACTTTGGGGTGCTTCGCCACGAGCGGGGTCTCCGGGGTGCGGCCGTGCGATTCCCCCGTCGCGACGGCCGGTCGGCAAGACCATAGTAGATCGGCCATCGTGAATCCAGTGTCGACCGTGGATCCGGTAGCGAATCCGCGGCTCGCGGGCGAGGGGGTTGCGTGCCGAGCCGGGACTCGGTACACCCGACGGTTGCCGAACACCCGACCCTGAGTCCGAACGAAAGGCCGACTTGCGATGAGCGAGAAGTTCGACGAGCTGGTGCGCATCATGGACCGCTTACGCGGCGA
>JAUIME010000229.1 GCA_030433195.1 bacterium | reverse complement strand
CGCCGTGCTGCACGTCGTCGATCCCGACGATCCTTCGAAAATCCTGGGGGCCGGCGAGACGGGGCGCGTCTTGCTCACCACGTTGACGCGTGAGTTCTTCCTGCCGCGATTCCTCGAGCGCGATCGCGCCGAGGCCGAGCCCCCGTGCGAGGAGTTCCCGTGGCCCGGTGTGAGCGGGGTGCGGCCGTTCGAAACGAAGAAGGGCTCGACGACCGTCGGCGTGTACTAGCCGGCGCCGGACGAGGGCGTGGGCGTCTCGCGAGGCGGCCGTTCCCGAGGAAAATCCAGCGGCGGCCGAGCCGGCCGCCAGGAGCGACGATTCATGATCCACCTTCCGATTCTGCGACGGGGCGAGCCCTACAAGAGCCTCGAAGTCGACACGCTGCACCACTTCCTCACGGGCGAGCCCGTAGCGGAGGTGAGCCAAGCGAACGCGGGCCTGATCCAGCGTGACCTGCGCAAGATCGCGCGGGCGCGCGAGGTGCTGCGCGAGATCCCCGTGCGCGAGCTGCTCGACCGTTCGAAAAAGGCGGCCGAGCTGTTCGCGAAGGGAACGCTGCCGATCGGCGACGACACGCAATCGCCGGAAGACTTCGTGCGCTGTTTGTCGGCGACGACGGGCATGCCCGAGGCGCTGTGCCGATTCAACGTCGAGAAGCTCGCGGGCGTCCTCTCGAACCTCGACGCGATCTTGAACGCGCTGCTGCGCGGACTCGACTTCGACATCCTGACGCGCGGCTTCGGCGAGGAGGGCGGCGTTCCCGTGAGCCATCAGGCGACGACGCCCGCGCTCGGGATCGTTCTGCCGTCGAATTCGCCGGGTGTGCACGGGCTTTGGTTGCCGGTGCTGGCGCTCCAGGTCGGCCTCGTGCTCAAGCCCGGTTCGCAGGAGCCGTGGACGCCGTGGCGCATGACGCAGGCGTTCGTCGAAGCCGGCATTCCGCGCGAAGCGATCTCGATCTATCCGGGGCGCGGCGATGCGGGCCCGGCCGTGTTGAACCACTGTCCCCGTACGTTGCTCTTCGGCAGCACGAAGACCGTCGAGCAGTACGTCGGGAACCCGAACGTTCGCGTGCACGGGCCGGGGTTCAGCAAGATCCTCATCGGCGACGACGTCGTGGACGATTGGGAATCGTACCTCGATCTCATGGAGACGAGCATCGCCGTGAACGGCGGGCGCGGGTGCATCAACGCATCCGGAATCTGGGCGTCGCGTCATACGCGCGAGATCGCCGAGGCGCTCGCCGAGCGACTCGCGCCGATCGCGCCGCTGCCGCCCGACGATCCCGCCGCGAAGCTCGCGGCGTTCACCGTCGAAGGCCAAGCCGCTGCGATCGACGCCGATATCGAAGCGGGACTCGAGGTGCCGGGCGCCGAGGACGTGACCGCGAGCCGCCGCGACGGGGCGCGTCTCGTCGAGGAAGAGCGCTGCGGCTATCTGCGGCCGACGGTCGTTCACTGTGAATCGCCCGACGTGCCGCTCGCGAACAAGGAATACATGTTCCCGTACGTGTCGGTGGTCGAGTGCCCCGAGCGTGAGATGATCCGCCGCATCGGGCCGACGCTCGTCGCGACCGCGCTGACCGCGAACGACGACTTGCAGCGGCAGTTGCTGGATGCGCCGCACGTCGATCGCCTCAACGTCGGGTCGGTACCGACCACGCAGCTCAACTGGTTGCAGCCGCACGAGGGGAATCTCGTCGAGTTCCTGTTCCGTGCGCGCGCCTACCAGTCGGCGCCGCTCGCGAGCGCGGCGGCGTTGGCCGAACGAACGGAAGGCGGAGCGGCATGAGCACGGCAACGAAGAAGCGCACGTCCGGTATCCCGTTCGACTGGCAGGCGCGCACGCGCCTCGTCTACGGCGCGGGCAGCATCGAGAACGTCGGGCACCTCGCGCGGCAGGTGGGCGTCAAGAACGCGTTGATCGTGACCGATGCGGGGGTCGCCGCCGCGGGTCACGCCGCACGCGTGCGCGCGGCCTTCGAAGCGTCGGGCATGCCGGTGGCGGTGTACGAGGACGTGCACGAGAACCCCACGTCGTCGGATGCCGAGGCGTGTGCGGCGGTGGCGCGCAAGATCGGCGCCGACGCGTTCGTCGGGGTCGGCGGCGGCAGCTCGCTCGATACGGCCAAGGCGGCGAGCTTCCTCGTGACCAACGGCGGCGCGATGCCCGACTATCGCGGCTACGCGAAGGTAAAGCGTCCGCTGCTCCCCAACATCGCGATCCCGACCACCGCGGGCACGGGAAGCGAGTGCCAGTCGTACGCGCTCATCTCCGACGACGAGACGCACGTCAAGATGGCGTGCGGCGACCCGAGCGCCGCGCCGGTCCTCGCCGTGCTCGACCCCGAGCTGTCGCGCTCGATGCCGCGTCGCGTCACGGCGCTGACGGGCGTCGACGCGATCTCGCATGCGGTCGAATCGGCGGTCACGCGCACGCGCCACGCGGCGTCGTCGATGCTCGCGCGCGAAGCGTTCCGGCGGCTCGCGCCCGCGATCCCGCGAACGCTCGAGTCGCCCGACGATCTCATGGTTCGCGGCGACGCGCTGCTCGGATCCGCGTTCGCGGGCTCGGCGATCGAACTGTCGATGCTCGGGGCGGCTCACGCCTCGGCGAACCCGCTCACGGCGGTCCACGACGTCGCGCACGGCCAGGCCGTCGGCGTGATGCTGCCGGGGGTCGTGCGCATGAACGCGGCCGACCCTGTCATCGAAGCGATCTACGAAGACCTCGTGATCGCCGCGAAGCTCGACTCGATTCCCGTCGGCGGACGCACGCGTGACACGAGTGGCGACGCCGCCACGAGCGCGGGCGAACGCCTCGCGCGCTACCTCGAAGACTTGCTCGCGGCCGCGGGTCTCGCGACGAGCCTCGAAGATCTCGGTGTGCCGCGCGACGACGCCGCGAGGCTCGCGCGCGACGCGGCCGAACAGTGGACGGGGGGACACAACCCGCGCCCCGTGAGCATCAGCGACTTCGAAGCGCTTTATGCATCCACGTGGCCGAGAAAGGAACGCCTCGCTTCATGAGTGCCGACTCCGTCCGCGAGAAGACCTCGGCGGGCAACTACTTCATCGCGAACTATCCGCCGTTCTCGTTCTGGACTCCCGAGAACGTGCCCGAAGCCCTCGCGGCGATCGAGCGCGAGCCGCGCCCCGGCGTGCCGCTCGGCGTCTACCTGCACGTTCCGTTCTGCAGGAAGCGGTGTCACTTCTGCTACTTCCGGATCTACACGAACAAGAACTCGAGCGACATCCAGGTGTATCTCGACGCCGCGTTGAAAGAGCTGCGCACCTACGCCGAGAAGCCGTTCGTGGGCGGTCGCAAGCCGACCGTCGTGTACTTTGGCGGCGGCACTCCGTCGTTCCTTTCCGTGCGTCAGCTGACCGAGCTGTCGAACGCGATGAAGGAGGCGATGCCGTGGGACGAGGCCGAAGAGGTCACGTTCGAGTGCGAGCCGGGCACGCTCACCGAGCCGAAGATCGAGTTCTTGCGCGAGATGGGCGTCACGCGGCTCAGCCTCGGCGTCGAACACTTCGACCCGAAGATCCTCGAGTGGAACGGCCGTGCGCACGGCGCGCCCGAGATCGACGTGGCGTACGAGGCGGCGCGGCGCGTCGGCTTCCCGCAGATCAACATCGACCTCATCGCCGGCATGATGGGCGAGACCGACGACACCTGGCACGACGCCGTCGAGAAGACTCTCGCGCTCGCGCCCGACAGCATCACGATCTATCAGATGGAAATCCCGTTCAACACGACGATCTACAAGGACATGAAGGCGCGCGGCGAGAGCGTGGCGCCGGTCGCCGATTGGCACACGAAGCGTCGCTGGGTGGCCGAGGCGTTCGAGCGCCTCGAGTCGGCGGGATACAGCGTCAACAGCACCTGCACCGCGGTGCGTGACTCGTCCGCCACGAAGTTCCGCTACCGCGAGATGCTGTTTTCCGGGGCGGATCTCGTGAGCCTCGGGGTCGCGTCATTCGGGCATCTGAACGGCGTGCACTACCAGAACGAGCACGACTGGGACGACTACGTCGGCCGAATCGAGCGCGGTGAGTTGCCGATCCACCGCGCGTTGACGCCCTCGTCTGACGAGAGCCTGGTGCGCGAGCTAGTCTTGCAGTTCAAGCTCGGAGCGATCGACGTCGATGCGTTCCGCGAGCGCTTCGGCGTCGACGTCGACGAGCGTTTCGCGGAGCCGCTCGCCGGGCTGCGCGAAAACGGCTACCTCATCGAGGACGGCTCACGGCGAGCGCTCACGCGCGACGGCCTGCTGCAGGTCGATCGGCTCATGCACGACTTCTTCCGTCCGGAACATCGAGACGCGAGGTACACCTGACATGCAACACGAAGGCCGACACGAAGCGATCGTCATCGGCGGCGGACCCGCGGGTTCGACCGTCGCGACGCTCCTCGCCAAGCACTGTCACCGCGTGCTGTTGTTCGAGAAGGCGAAGTTTCCGCGCTTCTCGATCGGCGAGTCGCTGATCCCGTACTGCTACTTCACGCTCGAGCGCCTCGGGATGGTCGAGAAGATGCGGCAGTCGCATTTCACGAAGAAGTACAGCGTGCAATTCGTGAGCACGAACGGGTCGGTCTCGCAGCCGTTCTACTTCGAGGATCACTTCGATCACCCCGCGTCGTCGACGTGGCAGGTGCTACGCAGCGAGTTCGACCAGATGCTGCTCGACAACGCGCGCGACAACGGAGTCGACGTGCTCGAAGAGACGCGCGTGCAGGACTTCCTGCGCGACGAAGACGGGCGCTTCGTCGGCGTGCAGGCGCTCGGCCCCGACGGCGAATCGCGCGACTATCACGCGCCGATCACGATCGACGCGAGTGGACGCAACGGTCTCGGACTCAGCCGCAATCGGTGGCGTATGCCCGACGACAAGCTCAAGAAGATCGCGATCTGGACGTACTACAAAGGCGCCAAACGCGACGAGGGTCGCGACGAAGGGGCGACGACGGTCGGGTTTCTTCCCGAAGGTGGCTGGTTCTGGTACATCCCGCTCGCCAACGACGTCGTGAGCGTGGGCGCCGTGGCCGAGGCCGACTACCTGTTCCGCGAGACGCGCGACCCCGAGACGATCTTCGACCGCGAGGTCGAGAAGAACGCGTGGATCAAGGAGCACCTCGCGCCGGGCACGCGCATCAATGCGCCCGGCGTCGACGAGGGGCCGTTCTACATCACGAGCGAGTGGTCGTACGTGTCGAAGCGCAGTGCGCACGAAGGTCTCGTCCTCGCCGGCGACGCGAACGGTTTTCTCGACCCGATCTTCTCGTCGGGCGTGCTGCTCGCCTTCAAGGGCGGCGAGCTCTGCGCCGACGCGGTGCACGAAGCACTCGTCGCGGGGGACGTGTCGGCGTCGCGGTTCGACGAGTACCGCAAGCAAGTTGCCGACGCGACGGGCGCGATGCGACGTCTCGTCTACGCGTTCTACGACGAATCGTTCAGCATGCGTGGCTTCCTCGAACGGTACCCGCACTTGCAGAGCGACGTCACGGATTGTCTCATCGGCAACCTGACGCGCGACTACGACGAGCTGTTCGCGGCCGTCGATCGCTACGCCGCGCGCTGCGCGAGCTGAACGTCACCGGGCGCACCGGCGCCGAGCGGCGACACCAACCGAACCGAAACGAACCAATCGAACCAGGGAAGGGGTAGGGCATGGCGTTGGCACAGACGGGGCAGCCCGGCTTCACGTGGCTGTACTTCGCATTGATGACGGTCGTGAGCTGGGGCTTGTACGGCGTGTGTTTGCACACGGGGCAGGTCGCGATGGCCGATCCCGTCAACGGGCGATGGAAGGCGTTCTTCTTCGTCGGCATGTCGTACTTCCTGGTCGCGGTCTTGGCGCCGCTCGCGATCCTGCTGGTGAAGGGCGCGGGTTGGAACATGCCCGCCAAGGGGGTGGCGTGGTCGCTGATCGCGGGTTTCGTCGGCGCCATCGGAGCGTTCGGTGTCTTGCTCGCCTTCGGGGCCAAGGGAACGCCCCCCGTCGTCATGTCGATCGTATTCGCCGGAGCCCCGATCGTGAACGCGGTCACCGCGACGGCACTGCATCCACCGGCGGGAGGATTGTCGGCGATCAAGTGGCAGTTCCCGGCGGGGATCGTGCTCGCGGCGATCGGCGCCGCGATGGTCATGCTCTATCGCCCGATGCCGGCTCCGAAGAAACCGGCGGCCCACGCCGCCGCGCCGGCCTCCGCCGCCACCGAAAACCCGGGAAAGCCCGGAGCGGGGCGCTGACGGGCGGCCCCGCCGACGCGACGCGCGATGCCGCGGCGCGTCTAGCGCCGTGCCCGAGCTCCCCGAACTGCGTTTCGACAACGGCCGAAGATCCCTCACGCCGCATGGACCCCTGGCCGTTCGAGGGTGGCGTCGACGCCGCGCGAGAGCGCCTGCTCGCGATCCTCGGTGCGCTCCCTCGCGTCGAGATCGTCGCACTCGATTCCGACGCGCTTCGCTGCACGTTCCGCTCGCGGCTCTTCGGTTTCACCGACGACGTCGAGTTCGTCCTGGTTCTTACCGACGACGAAGGCCGCGGCCTCGTCCACTTCCGCTCGGCCTCACGCGTCGGCTACTGGGATCTCGGAGCGAATCGACGCCGCATGAAAGAGCTCGGCCGGCGGTTCGGGAGTTCGCGTAGCTAGACGCTTCCGGGTCCGACTTCGAACTCGAGGCGCCTCGTCATCGCGGAAAAACGTCGATGACACCCGCGAGTTGATCAATCCAGCGTTCGGCCTCGACCGGGGAGTGTTCTGCGATCCTCGCTCCAATCGCTCTTTGGTCGTCAATCGCCTGAGTTGTGGCGACAACTCGGTACGTCAACTTCCGCGTGGCGGGAGGTTCAACTCGCGTCGTAGCTCTTCGAGCGCCTGCATGGCGTCCCTTCCTTCACCGCGTTCCATCTGCTCGATTCCCTTGGCTATTGCGGCGCGAGCGGGCGAGAGTTGCAGCTTTTCGATCAGCTCCTGATAGGCGCGTGCATCCTGGACTACGATCTCGGCGCTGCCGTTGACGGTCAGGACTTCCGGCCTCCCCGTTTCTTTGAGTCGGCGGAGGTGCTCCTTGGTACGACGCTGGAAATCGGTCAGGGAGTGAACATCGGTTGGCCGGATCATGGGATCATCCAATTCGTAGTGAATTAGCAGTGGATTGCATGATACCCCCGGCCGCGCGGTTCGCAAGTGGTTTTCATCCGGCGGTTCACTGAGGGGAGAGCGGCGGGTCCATCCTTTTTTCGCGGGCGACGAAGGTCACGGTTTTTCTGACTGGGGCGAGGCGGAAACGTCGCGTCATCTCTCACGCGCCGCGCGTGCGGCGGGATCGAGCGGACCCAGTGAGAGGAGATCGTCATCATGTCGGAACGTGCAGCGGCCCATCGCGGTCGAGGGAATCTCGCCTTCTTCGTGCTGTTGTCCTGTGCGGGTGCGTTCGTGCTCGCGCTCGGATCGGAGCGGCCCACCTCGGCCGGCGGCGGCGGTACGAAGCGGTTCTCGCTCGAGTTCGAGGGCGGGGTGCAGGTCGACTTCGCGGCGACGCCGGTGGGGTCCGATTTCTACGAGGTGAACGGTGTCGCACGGACGCCCAAGCAGATCGTCCTGTC
>JAUIME010000228.1 GCA_030433195.1 bacterium | reverse complement strand
CACGTTCTACGTCGCGAGCGGGATCTTCGCGGATACCGTGGATTGGACGACGAAGTCGGCGAGCGGTCTGACGGCGGCGGACTTCGGTCGCTTGACCGCGACGCTGACGGTGGTGCCGGGCGACAACCCGGACTTCACGACGTCCGGCGGGCTGCTGCAGTTCGGCTATGCGCACATGTACGCGTCGGAAGCGAGCGAGACGGCGATGTCCGACATCGACAACTGGACCGTCACGATCGACACCGTCGGTGCGATCGGCACGTGCGGTCCGGGCGCCGTCAACGTCGGCTGCGGTCCGCGCGCCGACGTGCTGCGTCTCAACGGTTCGACGGGCGGGACCGAGCGCATCGTCACGGTCTCGACGTCCGGCGCGATCTCCGCGACGATCTCCGAGCCGCCGATGCTCGTCGGCGACGGTCGCGACGTGCGCTGCGTCGTCTACGCGTGGGGCGGCGAGCCGGCTCTGTCCGACGTCGTCATGGTTCCGCAGGGGCTCGGCACGATGTGCTACGGCCCGTTCATCACGGCGACCAAGTCGCCCGCGAAGATCTGGAACTCGATCGGGATCACGGCGAAGCTCGGCATCGACAACGGACCGGGTGCCGAACCGCTGATCTCGGACGGTACCGCGTTCGAGTTCCTGTCGCTCCCGAACGGACTCGGCAATCCCGTGACGGCGACGTTGCAGGGGATCATCGACGATCCGTGCACGCAGGGGAACTTGCCCTACAGCGTCACGAACGGTCTCACGCTGCGCGTCGAGCCGTAACGAACGACCGCTATTCCGGAATCAACTGAGCCAAGCGCTCGTGGCCGTGCTCGGTCGCGAGTTGCTTGGCCGTCTTGCCGTCGTTCGATTCGATGTCGACGTCGGCGTGGTAGTGCACGATCGTGAGCAGCGCGCGTTCGAGACCGTGCACCGCCGCGATCATGAGCGGCGTGAGGCCGTCGGCGCGCTGGGCATCGGGATCGGCGCCGCGGCTCAGCAACACTTCGAGCGGTTCGGGAACCCCCGACAGCGCCGCGCAGTGCATCGGCTTCATGCGCGACGCGTGATCCGCCTCGCCCTCCATGTCGCACCCCGCCTCGAGCAGGATGTCCGACGATCGGTCGGCGCCGAACAGCGTCGCGATGTGCAGCGGGCCGAAACCGTCGGCGGTGCGCATCGCGGCGATCGACCCGTCCGCCTCGACCATCTCCGCGCAGCGATCCTTGTCGTCGAGCGCCGCGATCTTGAAGATCGTGTCGGCGCTCGCGTCGAGCAACGCGGCCGCCACGTCGTCCTTGCCCGCGATCTTCGCGCGCACGAGCGGTGTGTAGCCTTCCGAATCGAGTGCGTCGAGGAGCTCGGGATGCTGCTTCGCCAGATCCTTGGCGCGATCGGCGTCGCCGGCCGCGATGGCGTCGAAGAGGGGGGTCGCGTCGCTCATGGGGGCAGATTCCGTTGAGAGCTGTGGTGTCGGGTTCGCGAGGCGGCGTCGGGCGAGACCCGACGCTCGCGAGGGCGCCCGTCGGGGCCGCCCGGGTCCGGCAACCCGCCGTGGACGGGCCGGGCAGGTGCGGGCGGGGATTGTGCCAAAGGGACCCGGGACGGGCAAGCCGAAGCGCGACGACCCGGTGTCCCGGCGGTGAGCTCCCGAGCCGGAAGACGCCGTGCGCACGGCTATCGACCTGGCGCGCATGCCCCACGGCGCAGGCTCCCCGAATCCGGGGCGATTCGAGCGCGTCGCGAGGGTCTTTCGTGCTAGGATTGTCGCTCGCGCCGGGGAAGCGCGGTCCGGGCGGTTCGGAGAATACAGCGAACGGAGATGCTCCGTGCCTCTCACCAAGATCCTGTTGGCCGACGACCACAAGCTGCTACGGGACATGCTGCGCACTCACCTCGACAAGATCGACACGCTCGAGGTGGTCGCGACCGCCGATGACGGGGCCGGTCTGATCGGCGTCGCGCGCGAGACGAAGCCCGACGTCATCGTCGTCGACGTGGACATGCCCGGGCTCTCTTGCTTCGACGCCACGCGCCGGGTTTGCGCGATGCTCCCGGACGTGCTCGTGGTCTTCCTGAGCGCGCACACCCACGACCACTACATCGAGCAGGCCCTCGGAGTCGGGGCCAAGGCGTACGTCCGCAAGGACGAGAGCCTCGAGACGGTCGTTGCCGCGATTCGCGACGTCATCGACGGCAAGGTCTACTTCTCGCAAGAGGTCCTGAATCGACTGGTGCTCGAGGAGAATGGCGTGAGCGTCGAGAAGGGCGCCCGGTCGAAGGCCTCGCTGCTCACGCCGCGCGAGCGAGAGGTGCTGCAATACCTGGCGAAGGGCCTCGCGAAGAAAGAGATCGCCGGGATCATGAACATCGGCACCAAGACCGTCGAGAAGCACACCGAGAATCTCATGTCGAAGTTGGACATCCACGATCGGGTGCAGCTCGCGCTCTTCGCGATCCGAGAGGGCCTCGCCGGCGATCCGTTGCGGCGACCCGATCGCGAGGACGAGGATGCCGACGTCGCGGATTCCCCGAACACCGACTCGGCGTCCGACGAGGAATCAGACGACGGCCCGGACGAAGAGCCCGAGAAGTAGGGTCGCGACGGGATTCGGGAGAGCGAGTCGTGGCGGCGCCGGGCGGCGCGGAGGGAAGGGGAGGGAAAGCGCGACTCGAGAATTGGGACTGCTGCCGGGCATTTGGAGGGTGACCCAATATCCCGAGTCGCCGGTACTTGCTCCCATGGTCGTCGAAGGGAGCAGTCCAGAGCCGGCGCGCATCTTTGCCGGCAACGTCTTGCCCCCTACACCTGAATCATCGGTTCCTCCGGTTGCCCAGGCCATTAGGAATAGACCTGATTTCGCCGGATGGGTTCAGGAGCGGGGCTCTCGAGCCGGTTCAGGGGGGCGAGAGGGGGCGTTCGCTGCTCTCGAGGGTCAAAGGGTTTCGACGAGACGACGCTCGGCGCCGAATTTCTCACGCCGGGCTTGAGCGAGGAGCGCCGCGACGCGCGGGCCGATGGTCTCCGGGGACATCGCGTCGAGGACGGTCGCTCTCGCGCGCTCGGCCACGGCGTCGAACCGCGCGCGGTCGCGTGAGAACAGGTCGACGGCTCGCCGCATCTGCGACGCGAGGTGCTCGCGGTCGATTTGCCCCCAAGCCTGGCCTGCGCCGTACCACGGGTTCTCCGACGTTTCGCTCGCGGGGACTTCGGTGTAGTCCGTGAGGAAGCCGTTGCCGCGGTGCGGATCGACGTCGAGGTCGACGACGTAGTCGGCGGGGGCGGAGAACCCGCACGAGATCGGGAAGCAACGGCTCGACATCGCCTGGGCGAGCGGGAGGCACAATCCTTCGCCGCGGCTCGTATTGACGTAGACGTCGATCGACGAGAAGAGGCGCGCCATCTCCGCTTCGGGGAGCGGGTCCGTGAGGACGACCACTTCGGGGAGCGATGCGGCGTCGCCGAACTCCGCGAGGATCCGCGCGACGCGGTCGCGGACGTAGCCGGCCGGATCGGCATCGCGCACGGGGCCCCACGACTTCACGAGGATCGTGACTTCTCCACGCTTGAACGTCGCGAGCGCTGTCTCGAGGAAGCTCGGGATGTCCTTGCGGCGGGTCCACTGCGCGACCATCGCGAGCACGGGCGGTCGCTCTTCGCGAACGACGGGTCGGCCTTCGCGGTGCGTGATGCCTTCGAGATGCAGTTCGTCCGCAAGCGGCCGATACGCGCGGACGTCGATCGGGCCGCGTACCGTGTACGAAGGCGTTCGGACCCCCGACTCGCGGAACGCGCGGCGCGCGAGCTCGCACGAGGTGAACACGGCGTCCATGCGATTGAGTTGGCGGACCCAGTTCTTTCGTGCGTCGCCGTTGCGATCCGTATCGGGGATGCGCGTCGTCTCCCAGTGCGTGAAGCCGACGTTGAGGGCGTTCGGATCGGGTTCGAAGAACTCGGGAGTCTGGAGCTCGAGGCGGACCTGCCCGCGGCGCGTCTTGCGCTCGAGGCGAGCGAAGAGCTCGGCGTCGGAAGGCTCGAGGGTCACGCTCTCGACGCCGTGCTTGCGATCGACGACACGCAGGTCGACGTACGGAACGAGCGCGCGAATCAGCTCACGCGCGTGGGCAGCGTAGCCGGACGGGCTGTAGACGTCACAGACGAGGTCGACACCGAGCATGGGGATCCTCCGATTCCTGAACGAGTTACGGAGGAAGTTTCGTCCGGATCGCGCGGCGATCTGAAGCGCACGCGGCGGCGGCCGACCGATTTCGGTCGAGAAAACTCGATTTTCCGCGTTCGATCGCCCGCGACTTCCCGCATTGGAGAGAGGTGGCCGAAAGGCCATCGACTCGCGAGGCCGGCGTCGATGCGTACCAGGGGGGTGCCTCGGCGTCGGCCTCTCTTCGTGCCCGCGAGTTCACTCCGACGTCCCCGTGCCGCGGTTCGCCGGCCGATGGGCCGCGTCAGGCGATCTTCGAGTCGCCCCCGGTCGGGCCGGACTGGGGCGGGCCAGACTCGGGTGGGCCAGACTCAGTTGGGCCGTCGTTGGCGCCGCCGTCGTTGGCGCCGCCGTCGTTCGCGTCGCCCTGATTCGCATCGCTCTGATTCGGGGGCAGATCGAGCAGCTCCTCGAGTCGGCCGTGTTTGAGCGCGTTTCCGGCTTGCGTGAGGCGGGCCATCGCGCGGCGATACCGCATGCGCGCGGCGTCCGTGCTCACGCCGAGGCGGTCGCCGATGTCCGCGAAGTTGAGGCCGTCCCAGTAGCGCATGGCGATGATGTTGCGCTCGGCGGGCTCGACGAACTCGAGCGAGAGGCGCACGCGGGCACGGGTCTCTTCCTTCGCGACGATCTGGCTCGGGGTGTCGCCGACGTCGCGGCGCATGTTGAGATTGAGGATCGTCGTGCTCGGGATCGGGCTCTCGCGCGCCATGTCGCGCCGCTTGGCCGTGAAGTAGTCGTGCTGATCGCGAAGGACGTTCATGGCGATCTTCAGGAGAATTGCACGGAAGGCCCTCTCGTTGTCGATGACGAACTTCGGGGCGTAGACCAAGAATTCGCGAACGGCTTCCTGGACGATGTCCCCCGAGTCGGTCTTGCGTCGCAGACGGTCGCCGAGCGACCGCGACACGTTCTCGCGGACGTACGGCAAGTGCCGCTCCAGTAGATCGTTGAGCGCGTTGGTGTCGCCCTTGTGGTAGCGGGCCAGCAGCTCTTTCGACGACGGGGACGGATTCTCCATGGCGCCAGACTATATCTGATATTCTCGGCCCGCGGAGGCGCCGGTCCCGAAAAGCCGGTTCGGTCTCGACGAGAAATCCGCTAGAGGGTTGACCCGAAGGTCCGAGGGAGACCGAGGGGGTAGCAGTGGCGGTAGGAGCACGCGCCGGAGGGCTCGCGGGAGGTCCGCGAGTTCGGGCGCCGTGCGCGGAGCAACCGATGAGTCTCGAAGGCACCCACTCCGACGAGCCCGCGGTCGACGCGATCGACCTCGTGGGCGAGTTCATCGAGCGCGTCGAAGACGGCGAGGCGATCACGACCGAGGGTTTCGTCGCGTCGTGCCCGGAGGCGGTGCGCGACGAAGTCCGTGAGCTGTGCGAGGAGTTCCTCGACACGAAGGAGATTCTCGAGACGAGTGGCGAACACGTTCCGCCGCCCGCCCCGCTCGATCGAACGAGCCTCGGCGAGTTCCAGATCCTGCGCGAGCTCGGCCGCGGCGGGATGGGGGTCGTCTACCTCGCGCGCCAAGAGTCGCTGGATCGCACGATCGCGCTCAAGGTGCTGCCGCCGCACATGTGCCGCACCGACCGGCAGGTCGAGCGCTTTCGACGCGAGGCGAACAAGGCGTCGAGGCTCAGTCACCCGGGCATCGCGCGCGTCTACACGGTCGGCGAGAGCGAGGGCCATCACTACTACGCGATGGAGCACATCCCGGGGCGCACGCTCGGGGACGAGATCGCGTCGCGCCGTCTCGATCAGCGTCACTACATCGACCCGGCGGTGCCCGCGAAGATCATGATGCGCGTCGCCGAGGCGTTGCAGTGCTCGCACGATCAAGGCGTCGTGCATCGCGACGTGAAGCCACAGAACATTCTCGTCGGCGAAGACGGCGAGCCGCGGCTCGTCGATTTCGGGCTCGCGCTCGATCCGGCCGAAGAGTCGTTGACGCTGTCGGGCGAGATCACGGGGACGTACCACTATATGAGCCCCGAGCAGTCGCGGGGCGGTGAGGTCGACGCGCGTACCGACGTGTATTCGTCGTGCGTCGTGCTGTACGAGATGCTCACGCTCCAGCGGCCGATCGACGCCGAAGACGCGCAAGCCCTGCTCGCGCGAATCCCCGTGCAGGAGCCGCGTGCGATCCCGTCGATCAACCCGCGCGTGCCGCGCGACCTCGACGTCATCTGCCGCAAGGGCCTCGCGAAGAACCCGAACCACCGCTACGCGACGGCTGCCGATCTCGCGACGGATCTGCGCCGCTTCTTGCGTCACGAGGCGATCGCGGCGCGGCCGCCGTCGTCGATCGAGCGCGCCGTGCGTTACGTACGCGCGCGACGGCGCGTGTTCGCGGCCGCGGTGTTTCTCGTGGTGTCGCTCTTGCTCGCGGGCGGCGGCGTCGCGCACCGCGTGCAGCAGAGCGCCCGCATCGAGCGTCATCTCCAGCGCGCCGCGACCGTGCTCGCCGATCCGGACGCGCTGCTCGCACGGCTGATCGAGGGCAACGCCGAAGTGTCCGCATCGGAGCTTCGCGATCTCGACGTCCGGCTGCAATCGATCCAGGCCGAAGTCACCGACGAGCAACGCCGCCGCATCGACGAAATGCGCGTCGCCATTCGCGAGATCGGGACCGGGCTCAAACACCACGGCGAAGCGATCGCCGAAGCGGTTCGTCCCTTCGCATGGGATGCCGCCGAACCGCTCGAGCCCGACGACTGCATCGAGTTCGACGACAGCGACGTCGATCGAGCGATCGAAGCGCTCGCGCAAGCGAAGACCCTGCTCCCCGACGCGGCCGACGTCGAAGAATTGCTCCGCGATCTCGAGCGGCCGACGCTGACGCTCGCGCCCGCCGACGACTCCGGAATCGGTGCCGAGGTCTGGGCGTATCGCATCGACCGCGTGAGCGGTCGGCGAGGGGCGGGCCGCGTGCTCGGACGGCTGCCACTCGAAGCGACCCCGCTCGCGGTCGGTGCGTATCGAATCGTCGTCGAGACGGCCGCGGGCTTTTCGGAGCTCGACGTCCATCTCGAGCGGCGCGGTGCGCGCGTCAACGAAACGGTATACGTGCGCGAGACGGAGCCCCTCGTCGAATCGATGGCCCGTATCGAGGGGGGCACCTACGAGCACACGCTTTCCATCGAAGCCGTCGGGCCCTACCCCTCGGTGTTTCCGCGTCGCGTCGAGATCGTCGACTTCTACATCGATCGCACGCTCGTGACGAACGGTGAGTACGAAGAATTCCTCGAAGACACGAAGCGCACGGCTCCCGACCATTGGCGGGATTTCATCGACAATGGAATCCCGCGGAAGAAGTGGGAGCGCGTGCCGGTTTGCGGCGTGTCCCAAGACGATGCTCGCGCCTATGCGCAATGGAAGGGCAAGCGCTTGCCGACCGTCGACGAGTGGGAGTGGG
>JAUIME010000227.1 GCA_030433195.1 bacterium | reverse complement strand
GCCTTCCGATCGTCGCCACGCTGACGCTCGCGCGCGGAATGTGGCGACTCGCACGTCATCATGCGCTCGTCAACCGACTATCGGCCGTCGAGACGCTCGGTGCGACGGGAGTCATTCTCTGTGACAAGACAGGGACGTTGACCGAGAATCGCATGACGGTCACGCGACTCGTTCTTGCCGAGGATGACATTGCGGTGTCCGAGAGCCGACAGGGGCACGTTCCCGCATTCGTGATCGACGGGCGGGCGGTGGATCCAGCGGCGGGCGATCTGCGCGAGGCGATCGAGATCGCGGTTTTGTGCAACAATGCTTCGCTCGGTGCGGCTCGGCGATCGGCCGAGCCGAACGGAGCGCAGGATACGTCGGTCGGGGATCCGATGGAGGTGGCCTTGCTCGAGCTCGGAGCGCGCGCCGGGATCCTGCGGGAATCCTTGCTCGAACGATACCCCGAGCGTCGTGAAGAGGCGTTCGATTCTCGGACCCGCGCCATGGCGACCTTCCACGAGTCCGAAGGTCGATACCGCGTGGCCGTGAAGGGGGCTGTCGAAGCGGTGTTCGCGGCGTGTACCCATCGTCTCGTCCAAGGAGAGGCCGTCGCGTTCGACGATGACGCGCGCGGCCGGATGGCACAGATCGGGCCTCGACTCGCCGGCGAGGGGCTCCGCGTGTTGGCATTGGCGCAGAAGACCACGGCGTCGCTCACCGAGGCTCCCTACGAGGCGCTGACGTGGGTCGGACTCGTCGCGCTGGTCGATCCTCCGCGGATGGAGACTCGCGAAGAGCTCGAGCGCTGCCGAAGGGCAGGACTGCGTGTCGTGATGGCAACCGGAGACCACGCGGCGACCGCGGCGAGTGTCGCGCGCTCGCTCGGGCTCGCCGCCGACGCCGAGCCGGTCATCGGAGCCGAGCTTCCCGACCTTGCCGTACTCACTGAGGAAGATCGACGTCGCCTCCTCGATACCCCGGTGTTCGCGCGAGTCGATCCCGAGCACAAGCTGCGCCTCATCGAGCTGCATCAGAGCGCGGGCGCGGTCGTCGCGATGACCGGGGATGGTGTGAACGACGCGCCGGCGCTCCGCAAGGCGGATATCGGAGTCGCCATGGGGCATCGCGGCACGCAGGTCGCACGAGAGGCGGCGGACATGATCCTCCAGGACGATTCGTTCGCGTCCATCGTACGCGCCGTACGGCAAGGCCGCGTGATCTTCGCCAACATTCGTCGCTTCGTGGTGTACCTGCTGTCGTGCAACATCAGCGAGATCCTCATCGTCTTTCTTGCGACGATCGCCGGCGGGCCGCTGCCGATCCTGCCGCTCCAGGTGCTCTACTTGAACCTCGTGACCGATGTCTTTCCGGCGCTGGCCGTCGGACTCTCGGAAGGCGAGGCGAACGTCATGAATCGGCCGCCGCGCGATCCGCGAGAGCCGGTCTTAGGGCGCGGGCAATGGATCGAGATCGGATCCTACGGCGTTCTCATCAGTGCGAGCGTTCTTGCGGCGTTCGTACTGGCCCTGCGCGGGCTCGGGTTCGGACCCGAACGTGCGGTTACCGTTTCGTTTCTCACGCTCGCGTTCGCGCAGGTGTGGCACGTCTTCGACATGCGCGGTCCGGGCACGCGTCTGCTTCGCAACGACGTCACGCGAAGTCGCTACGTTTGGGGAGCTGTGGGGCTCTGTACGATGCTCCTCGTGGCAGCAGTCTACGTGCCTGTGCTGGCGCGCGTACTCGGTACCGGACACCCGGGGCTCGAGGGTTGGACCTTGGCACTCGTCGCGAGTTTTACGCCGATGGTACTCGTCCAGTCATGGCGCTCGCTCGTCATCGACCGGTCTCGGCGAGGCGGACCGAACGTGCCGCCTTCGCCGGCGAACGGATGAGACGAGTCGCCCGGGGACGTCGAGAGTGCCCTCGGGCGACTCGGGTTCCGCGTTCGAAGCTCTCTTGCGGGTCGGCAGTGCTAACGAGCTACTGACGCACCCCTCGGCTGCTCAAGGAACCTCGACCCAGAACCAGCCGCGTAGGTCGCCCTCACTGAAGCCGACGGCTCGGTCTCGAGGGTAGGCCGCTTCGATCTTGTTCCGAACGTCGGCGTCCAGCGTGTCGCGGGGGCCGTGGCAGGTCAAACAGGATGTGGCGATGTGAATCGGGAACGTCACACCCAAACGGCCGTCGCGTGCCGAAGCGATCCGTGGTTCCGTCGGGCGATCGTGCAAGACGAGGTCCGTCCATGCGGGGGCGACGTTCGCCGGATTGCGCAGAGCCCACGATGTCCGCCCGATTCGAACACCTCGCTCTTCGCTCACTTGGCGAGCGACCTTCGGAGCGACCGTCTTGCACACTTCGATGGCGCCCGCGGGGCCGATTCTCTCGACCTCCTCTCGAAGGGTTCTCATGAGCCGGGCGAACATGGCGGTTCGTGCGTCGGCTCCTCGGTCCCGCTGCGCCCTCTGCGAATCACTCAGCGCTTCATGCGCGACGACCGTCCACCCGTTGGAATGTCGGCGGAAGGCCGGAAGGTGACGCTCCTGAGAGGCCCGTCGGAGCTGCAAGAAGACGCCGCGAACCTCCGCGTCGCGGACCGACTCGAGCAACTCGTCGTAGATCGCGACGTTGCGAATCTCGGCGATCTCGGCCGCGTCACACGCTTCGGCGAATGTGGCCGGGATATGGAATGCAGCGTCCTTGGAGGCGTGGCGATCGGCGGGGACCTCGATGCCGAGCCGACCGAACTGCCGAATCAGCGCGTCGGCATGGCGCCGCTCGGCGTGGACGATGTTCGAGAACGGCCGACGCTCTCCGAAACGGTCGAGAATCGCCTCATAGAAGGCGATCGCGTGCCGCTCGTCGTCGAGGGCATGCTCGAGGGCGTGACGGAGCGCCTCCTCCGGCTTTCTGTCGGCTTCGCTTGCGGTCAGGCGATCGGCGAGCAGCAGGGAAAGGGGGACGAGCGTACTCGCCAACAGTGCGACGATCGTCCACCGACATCGATGACGTGCGTGCATGCGGAACTCCTTCCGTTCGATGATCCGATCCGTCCCCACGCGCCTGGCGGCGCTCTCCAGGGGATTAGAGGCACGGGACTCGACGTGCGCTCCCGGGAAAATCTCGCCGATCGGGTTGTTCGAATCCTTCGCGGGCACGGTCAACGATGCCGTCGACGGACCCGTACCCGTGCTCTTCCTCAATGGGGAGAGCGGTGAAGAGGGCGGGCCGGAGCGCTTGGTCTCGGTGAGCGGCGATGAGCCGATTGACGTGTCGATCGCGCTTCCACCCAGCGGTGGCGGGGGACGCTTCGTCGTCCATGCCGACTTCGGCCGCTTCTCGGATCGCTCGGTCGAACGGATGCCCAAGGGGATCGGTTTCACGTGTCGGCCGTTCCTCGTCCCGTTGGGTGCGATGCCCGCCGCGATCTGGAACAACACGACTCGGCCCGACCTCGTGGGGTCAAGCCGCGGTTTCGACGGAAACCCGATCAGCGACCCGTCGCCGGCTCCCACCGTGTTCGTGTCACTCCCGGCGGGGATCGGGGAAACCGTCCCGATCGGCGCGACGCTGATCTGGCAGGGGATCGTCGTGGATCCGGGTTCGACGAGCCCGAAGAATGCGAGCGCGACGAATGCGATCTCGTTGACCGTCGTCGAGTAGGCCTTGCTCGTCGAGGCTCGATCCCGTCGGATCGTCGAACGGCGAGGTCGTGTCGCTACGAGTCCGAGTGAGACGAGGCGCTCGCTCGCGCGGAATCCACCATCGCCACGAGGCGATCGACGCACTCGCGGACGAACGCGGGATCCTCGGCGTGGGTGTCGCGTCGCACGACGTCGACCGTCGACGGCAGGAGTTTGCCGAGCGTCTCGAAGAACGCCCGGTCGGCCTCCGGGTCGCGCAGCGGACCGCCTTCCATCGCGTAGCTTCCGGTGCCGCCGAGCGGCATCATGAAGACGGCTTGTCCTCGCGTGTGCTGCAGGCGATCGGCGATGTCGGCGGCGAGCTCGGCCATTTCTCCGGGGCCGAGGCGGGGGACGAACACGACGGGGTTGTGAAACACGTGCCGGTGCTTCGCGTAGCGCTCGGGAACGGTGTTCGGCGGGTCGACGAGCACACCGAGGTGTTCGGCGCCGCCCGGGCAGATGACTTGCGGAATCCCGAGCTTGCCCGCGACGGTGAGGCGCTCGGGGCCGCCGGCGCGCAGGCCTTCGAAATGCTCGTCGGCGATCTCGCCGAGCGCGTAGTCGAAGACACCGTCGAGGAGGCCCTCCTTCATCATCTGCTCCATGGCTCGACCGCCCGATCCGACGGCATGGAACACGATGACCTCGTAGCCTGCGGCCTCGAAGTACTCGATCGCCTTCTGTGCACCGCGCGTGAGGACGCCGAGGTTCGACATGCCGATGACCGGCTTGTCGTGCGTGACGTGGTGCTCGCGCGAGGCTTCCACGCGCGCCATCCCGTGGACGGCTCCCGCCGCGTTCGCGAAGATGCGTCGCGAGAACGCGTTGAGGCCCAGGATGTCGCTCACCGAGAACATCATCGTGACGTCCTTGATGTCGACGTAGGACGACGTATCGCCCGACGCCACGGTGGATACCATGACCTTCGGGAGTCCGTAGGGCAGGGCGCGCATGACGCCCGTGGCGAGCGCCGTCCCCTGGAGTCCGCCGAGTCCGAGAACGCCGTGAAGCTCGCCGCGCTCGAGCCGCTGCTTCAAGATCGCCGTGGCGCCTTCGGCCATCACGGGTGCGGCAGCTTCTCGCGTCGGCGCGGCGAGAAGCGCTTCGATCGTCGTGCCGCCGGCTTCGGCGACGTCGGCACGCGCGATGTCGGGCTCGACCGTCGGCTCACCGACCACTCCGACGTCGACGAGCAACGATCGACTACCGAGTGCCGCGAGTCGATCGCGGATGAACGCCGCTTCGGCGCCTTTCGTATCGAGCGTAGCGAGGACGGCGATCGTTTCCGGCATGGTTCGATCTCCCGATTCGGGGACGTGCGTAGCGGTTCAGGGACGTGAGTAGCGCAGGTCGGCGAACTGTTTTGCCGTCGCGAACACGGCCTTTTCGATGGGGATGCGCTCCGTCGACGATCCCGTCCAAATGCCGTGGCACGACGTGTGATCGAGGATGTACTGACTGTCTTCGGGCGTCTCCATCGCGGCGCCGTGAGCGATGAGGATCGCTTCGGGATGTCGCTCGAGCACCTGACGGTTGACCGCTTCGGTGCGCTCGGCGGTCTCGGCGATGGTTTCTCCCGAGTCGTAGCCGCGGAGGCCGCCCTTGGTGGTGCCCGCGTGGAAACAGAACACGTCGGGACGGGCGTCCTCGACGACTTGCAAGCTGTCCTCCTCGTCGAAGGCGAGCGCGATCGTCACCATCCCCATCTCCTTGGCGACCCGCAGCATCTCGACCTCGTGCGCGAACGTGATACCGCTCTTCGTGAGCACGCGGTAGATCTCGCTGTCCTTGTCGACGTAGCTGATCGACGGGCCGATGTTCGAGATCGAGAACACGCCCATTTGCTTGCAGCGCTCGATCACCGTGACCATGTCGCGCAGCGGATCGTTCGCGTTCACGCACGCGCACACGAACGCGTCGCCGCGGATCGCGGGCATGATGTCTTGCTCGGTGTATTCGAGCGTCTGCTTGTTGGAATCGAGGATCGGCCACAGCATCGACATCGTGCCCATGCCGTTCGCCCGCAGTCGCGCACCCGAGAACGTGTTGATGCAGTCGGCACCGGCGCTCTCGAGAAGCTGTGCGACGAGCGCGCTCCCGGCGCTCGCGATGAGGATGGGCACGCGAGCGTCGACTTTCTTCTGCAGCTTGGCGAGGATTTCGTCTCGGTTGGTACGCGGCACGATCAAGGGGAAGCCTCCGGCTATCGAGTGAACGGACACCAGGAGACGTCGCGAGATGCGGCGTCGGGCCGCCATGCTACCGGTCGGAGGCGGAGTTGTCGATGCTTCGGGCTTCGGACGAGAGCCGGAACCGGCGAGACTAGCAACCTCGCCCGCGTCTTGCGATTAGCGGGTCTGTTCGTGAACGGTCGGCTCGGGGAGTGCGCAATGAACGCGGACCGGTCCCGATGGATCCGGGTCAGTCGACGCGCGATTCTTGATAATCTCTCGGGATCGGTTCATGCGTGTTCGAATCACGGCGATCAGCGAGAACGTCGCGCGGATGAGACGGGAGCTCACGAGAATGGACTGCTCCACCAGCGACAGTCGTGCCCGCGGAATCCTCTGCGGGGCGGAACTGACGGACGCCATCGTCCGCTGAGTCGAGCGAGGTGCCGGGCGTATCGGGAATGCCCTTCGATCGCGACGAGGAGCGTGTCGTTTCGGGGTCCGAGGGTTCGATTCCGTGCATGCCCCTTTCCGACGACGACGAGGACCGCGATCCCTTCGAGCCACTTTGCTCGCCAACCAGGCGACGATCGTCCAGCCATACCGATGACGTACGTCGATGCGGATCTCCTCTCGTTCGGTGATCCAATCGATCTCCACGCGCCTCTTCGACGCTGTCCAGGGGATTAGAGGCACGGGACGCGATGTTCGCTCCCGGGAAAATCCCGCGGATGCGAATCAGAACGGCGAACTCCCGCTGGGAGATCCGGGGCTGGACGTCACCGAGGCCGCGTCGGATCGTATCGAGGCTCCCGAAGAGGTCGCCCGCCCCCGGTGATGTTTGTTGCGGGGCAGGGGCGGGCGAGCAGGCTAGTCATCAGGGTTCGTAGGGAAGTAGATGAACGGGTCGGCCGTCAGGTAGGTTCTCGGGAGCCACGCGGCGACGTCCATCTGGCCCACTCGATCGCGAAGTTGAGCGCGATAGAGCGATCGAGGCTTGTCGACGAGGACGTCGGCGTACTCGTTCGTGCATGAACCCGAATCGAACTTGCCTTCGTACGAGCAACCGCATGGATTGGAGCCTTGGCCGTCGCTGTCCAGTCCTCCGTACTTCGTGGCTGCGAGGCATCCGATGCCCCAGTTCTGCCAAGCAGTCAAGTCGTAGTTCGGATGCTTGGGCTTGTCGATGACGATCGTCGCCTTGACGATGTCTTGCGTGCCGACTCCCGTAGTCAGCCCGGGGGTATCGTCTTTCTCGGTTCGTGACTCGCAGTTCCACGCGACCGAGCACATCGCGGTCCACCCATGCTGTGTCGAGCTCCCGAAGTTCTGGTAGCCCAGAATCAGTGCCCATTCGTCGTACTTCAGCTTGTTGACCTGAGGGTTCGTCATGAGCACGCGATCGTAGAGGATGCCGACGGACGCTTGCTTGTGGGGACCCTGGTCGGCTCTCATGTTCTCGGATACACACTCGAGGAACACGATTCCGCTCGATTGCGGGCCATCCGTCTTCCAGTCGTGCCGACCGTCCTCGGAGTAGCAGCGGTAGACCAGATGATCTTGACCATGCATGTTGAAGGTGTAGCGGCGATGCACTTGGTTCGGGTTCGTGCTGGCGCCGCCGACAGGGTCGAAGTGCTTGCAGCCCATGACGGTGAAACCGCGTGTGTCTCTCTTTGTGTTCACCAAGGACTTGTAGAAATGGTATCCCTCGACCTCTTTGATCCAGCAATCGTGCGCAGCGCTGAGAGTGATCGCGCGAGGAGGATGGCATTCGTTCGTGTCGGGGTGACCGGGATCGGACGGGTCGAAGTGGGAGACGAAGTTCAAGTTCTCGATGCCGACCTGAC
>JAUIME010000226.1 GCA_030433195.1 bacterium | reverse complement strand
CGTGGGCCCCCGGAGTCGAGGGGCCGATCGAGGTCCAATCGGGTGGGACGACGACGTGCACGATCCGCATGTCACACGGATGTCGCATCGACGGGCTCGTCGTTGACGTACAGGGACAGCCCATGGCTGATGTCCGCGTTTCGGCCCACAATAGCGATCCACGAGGCCTGTGGGTCGAGACCGAAGGCCGCACGAACGCCGAAGGCCGCTTCACGTTCGAGGATCTGCCGCCGGGCGACTATCGCGTGTCGCGCAACGACGCGATGGGTTCGAAGCGACTTCTCGATTTCGTGACGCTCGAGAACGACGAGACGCGCGTCCTACGACTCGATCCGATCGATGGCACTGCCACATTGATCGCCAACCTGCCTCCCGGCAACGGCAAGCGACGCGTCACGATGATCTGGCATCACGGTGCGTACGACCTGCCGTTCGAGGAACGCCTCCTGACGCGTGGCTACGAATCGACCGAGGATCAGGTCGTCGCGCGCGGCATCGCCGCGGGGAGGTACATGATCTCCTCCGAAAGGGGCTCGAAAATCGTCGACGTGCCCGCAAGCGCCACGGTCGAAGTCACCCTCGAGCCCGCCGAGCAACAGTAGCCCGGTCACCGACCGGGCGCGCGATGCGAACGGCTCGCGCGTCCGGTCGGCTGCAGGGAAGTAGGAGGATTCGTCAGAGTTCCGAGATGCCGCCGTCGACGACGTACTCGCTGCCCGTGACGAACGATGCGTCGTCCGAGAGCAGGAACGCCGCGACCGCGGCCACTTCCTTCGGCTCGCCGAAGCGGCCGAGCGGGACTTGTTCGAGAATCGTCGCGCCGAAGGCATCGATCTCGTCCTTCGACATGCCGGTGCGATCGAAGAAATCGGTGCCGATCGGGCCGGGGCTCACGGCATTGACGCGGATCGCTCGTTCAGCGAGCTCGCGCGCGAGCACACGCGTCACGGTGCGAAGCGCGCCCTTCGTCGAGTTGTAGACGATGCCGCCCGGCATCCCGAGGTGCTGCGCGACCGACGTGTTGAACACGATCGCCCCGCCGTCACGCACGAGCGGCGAGACCGCCTTCGCGTGGAGGATCGGACCGCGAACGTTGACCGCGTACTGCCGATCGAACTCCTCGGCCGTGACCTCGGTGTGCGGCACGAACGCACCGTGCCCCGCGTTCAGGAACACCGCATCGAGCTCGCCGAGCTCCTTCTTCACGAACGCCCCGAGCGCATCGGCCGCCTTCGCGTCGCCCGCATCGTTCACGAGCGTGAGCACTCCCGGCAGCTCCTTCGCTACGGCCGCGAGCTTCGTCTCGTTGGTTCCGGTGATGAGCACCTGCCCACCCTCGGCCACGATCCGCTCCGCGGTCGCTTTGCCGATCCCACCGGATCCGCCCGTGATCAGTACCTTCTTGCCTTCGAATCGCTTGCCCGGCGTCGCCATCGTCTTCGCGTCCTTTCGGTTCGTGAGAATCGTGTCAGGTGCGCGACGCTCGACCTCGGCCGCGCGGTCCCTTCGGATGCGAAGGACGAACCCCGGTTACGCGAATCGAAACGAAATCGCGACGGGCACCCCGGAACTCGAATCCGAGGTGCCCGGTGACGCGTTCCTGCGCCAGCCCCCCACGTGTCGCGGTAGCCGCTACATCTTGGCGATCGTCGTACTGATACCGGTCCACATGTTCGCGCCGTCGAACGCCAAGTCACCGTTCGGGGCTCCGCCGAGCCCGAACGTCACGCTCTCGCTGCCATCCGACGCTCGTAGGCGGGTCACCGAAGTACCGAACGCGTTGTTGACCCAGATGTACGTACCGTCGAAGCCGATCGAGCGCGGCACCGATCCGGTCGCGAACGTTCCCAGGGTCGCTCCATCGCTCCCGCGAAGCTTGGTGACGGTGTTATCGCTCTGATTCGTCACCCAGATCGACGTTCCGTCGAACAGAACGCCCCACGGGCCGGCACCCGTTGGGAAGCTGTCGACGACCGATCCGTCCGAAGCCAACACACGGGTCACGGTGTTCGAGGTTTCGTTCGTCACCCACAGATAGGTTCCGTCGAACTCGATGCCGCGAAGATTGCCGCTCAATGCCACGGTCTGCACGACCGCACCATCGCTGACCCGAACCTTGTCGAGGCTACTGTTCGAGAACGTGATCACCCAAACCGCCGTGCCATCATAGGCCATCTCCGTCGGTACGGGTCCGACGGCGAAGGTCCCGAGAATCGATCCATCAGAGGAGCGGATCTTCGTGAGCGAGCTGCTCGCCAGGTTGGACACCCAGATGTTCTGACCATCGAACACGATGTCATCCGGATCGCTCCCCACGTTGAACGAACCCAGGCTCTCGCAGTCAGCGGCGCGGAACTTTTCGACCTGGTTTGCGCTCTCTTTCGCGACCCACATGTTCTCACCGTCGAACGCCAACCCGAGTATCGTGCCGCCGGCGAGGTTGCTCCGAAAGCCGGACGCGTTGAACGCATACCAACGCTTCAGCGCGATCTGAAGCGGATTCACGGTCTGAACGCCGCTTCCGAGAAACCGACCCGACGAATCGATGACCTCCTGCCCGGCGATCTCGAGCGACCCCTCGATGTCGATTCCCCCCGCATCGACTCGTAGCCGTACGTCCGACTGGTTCGTCCGGAACGTAGCGATCGGTCCCCTTCCCTCCTGACTGACGACCAGCGCGCCCAGACCGCCATCCGTCTGCCCGCGCACGCCAAGTCTCCCGTTCACGAGGAGCTTCAAGGCCGAGTTCGGATTCACCCCCATGCCGACGTTTCCCGCATCGTTCTCGCGGATGTCGGAGTTGCCGAGACCTCCGTTCGCGTCGATGAACTTGGCGATCCGGCCCTGCGTCTGCACGGCACCCGCCTTCACCATCACGACTCCGATCACCGACACGAGCGACAGCGCGACCAGCACGCTCACAGCAATGTATGTCCAACGCATGGATCACCTCCTCCTGAGCCCTGAGCCTCGGAGCGAAACCGCACGAGTACCGGCGCACGGTGCCGGAGTACGAGACCCCGTCGAGGGCGTTCGGTTCGCTTTCCACCAGGACTATGCCGATCGATCGCGGCAGCGGCAAGGATTCGGCCGTCGAATCGGGCAGGAACGTCGCGCGAGGTGCGTAACGTCTTGGGAGGAAGGAGCCTTGGAACGGGATTGCGTCGTGCTCGCCTTCCGAGGGGAGGTGGAACTACTGCACGCGAAGCACGACTGCGTTTCTTACGCTCGCGAAAGCCTGCGGCGGTCCAGCCCTCCGCAGCGACTCACTGCCCAACGTGCCGGAAAGAAACGTGGCGCTGCGTCGTCCAAGCCCGCATGACGAAGACCTCGACCGAACCACGCCACGCCGCAGCTTGCGTCGTAGCCATGCTCATATGCCTCGCGGCCGCGCAATCGGACGTCGCGATCGCACAGCTTCCGGAGAGGGTCGACCGCATCTTGCGCTACGTCCCCGGCGACGACGGCAAGACGTACGTCGAGGTCCTCGTCCCGCAATCCGGGATCGAGCTGACCGAGTTCCTGGCTCGGCTCGAAGACGAGACCGGCATTCGCTTCGAGCTCGGCGACTCGGTTCGTCGCGACATCGAGGCGTACGGCCCCCGCACGGTCGCCACGACCACCACACCCCGGATCACGCTCGAACGACTCCCGAAAATACTGTGGTCCGTCCTGTTCGAGAACGACTGCGTCCTCATCCAATTCGATCGCCACGCCGAGCTCGAGTATCTGATCGAACTCTTGCGACCCCGCTACGAATGCGGCAGCCCTCCCCGTTGCCACGTGAACGCGCGCGACCTCGAGGAGTCCTTCCAGCATGAAACCGATGCACGGCCGGCTTCGACGTCGTTGTGGGAAGTCTCGGAGTCGTGGTTCGACGCCGTTGAACCACGCTTGCGCAGACTGGTCGACCGCGGTCGCATTTCCTGCTTCAGCCACGTGTCGATGTTCGGTCTCTTGGAGCTTCGAGGGCATCCGCGAGAGCTCGCACGCATCCTTCGTCGCATCCCCGAAAGCGTGGCAACGCGCGAGCAGCCCGATCCCCTGCAACTCTACCGGTAGAACCGACGATCACCGCAATCTACAGAACAGGATGCCAAGAATGGCTAAGACGTCGCTGCTGACTTTCGTGGTGTGCATCGCGATCCAGGGGATCGCGCTCGTCGCGTCGGCTCCCGCAGTCGAAGACCAACGGATCGTCCGACTGCTCCCTACGGATCACGACACGCTTCCTCACGTCGAGATCGACCTGCCTACCGGCGGCGTCGAACTGACCGAGTTCTTGGCTCGGCTCGAAGAAGAGATTGGACTCCAGATCGGAATCGGCGAGTCCGTAAGGCACGACGTCGAGCGGTATGGCCCGCGCAGGATCTACATCACGAACCCGCTACGCATCGAACGCGAGCGGCTCCATGACTTGCTGTTCTCCGTCCTGCGTGCGAACGACTTCTACGTGCTCCAGTCCGGCAAAGCGGACGACCTCGGATACCGTGTCGAGCTCGTACGGCCACGCTACCACTGCGATGGCTGCGTCCGCTGCCGCTGGGTAGAGCCCGAAGATCTCGAGGCCGTCGCGAACGAGTCGTCACAAAGACCCGTCATTACGTCATTGAGGATCTCGAGGCCTTGGCTCGACGACTTCGACTTGCGGCTGCGCAAGCTCGTGGATCGCAGACGCCTCGCGTGCTACACACCCATACGCGAGATCGAGACGTTGATGCTTCAAGGGTACGCACGCGAAGTCGCGCGTCTCGTTCGCCAGATCCCGGAATCGGCGCTGATACGCGAGAACTCTGATGCCGCGCAAGATTCGAGGCAGTCGGAAAGATGATCGGCCACTCGTCGACGGTGAGATTCGTCGAGCCGATCGCGACGCGCTTGCACGACTCGAAGCCGGCCGCGTCCTGAGGCGATTGCGCCGTGTTCCGTGTCTTGCGCCCGCGCAAGCAGCAATGCTTTTCGAACGATACCTCGACCTCGCGAAGCCGGAACATCGCGTCACGGTGTTCGATCCCTGCTGCGGAACCGGCGTCTCGATCGCGGCGCTGCAGCTCGAGTATGCGGATTTCGTCGAAGCGCTGCACGCCGCCGACGCCGACCCGAGGGCAATCCGCGTCACGCGCGCCAACCTCGCGATCTTGAATGACGAAGAAGCAATGGCCGCTCGCCTCGAGGAACTCGTCGAACGCCGCGCCCGAACCGAACGCCCCCGACTCGACCGGGTGATCGATGACGCCCGAATACTCGCCTCACGATCGCACGACGGACGCCCACCGGTCTCCATCACAAAGTCCGATGCGCTACTCGATCCGCTACCGATCGACGCCGCGGACCTCGTGCTGACCGACCCGCCCTACGACCGCCGCTCGCGTTGGCTCGGCTCCGACCTCGAAGACGAAGTCGGCATCCGCTTGTTCCTCGAACGCATGCGCTCGATTCTCCCGAGCACCGGTCGCATCGCACTCGTCCTCGACCCGGCCGTCGAGCTCCCGAACGTCGACGGCCTCACAATCGAAGATCGCATCGCACTCGACCGCCGGGCGGGTTGGATCCTCACCGCGGCTCGTGATTGAGCGAGCCTGCCTCACCGAACCCCACAAGGCGCGAGCTCGGTGCGATGCGCGCTTCGGCCGTACGTGAACGCGACGAGCGAGTCGTCGTCGGGGAATGCGAGGGCTTCGACGATCGTGTTGGGGATGCCGAGGCCGGACGGGAGCCAGGTCGCGCCGGCATCGTCGCTGGCGAAGATGCCGAGTTCGGTGCCGACGTAGAGCTGTGTCGGGTCGCAGGGGCGGATCGCGAGCCAGTGAACGGGAATGTCGGGAATGCCCGTGTCGCGGCGCGTCCAGGTGAGGCCGCCGTTGGTGGTTCGCATGACGTGGGCGGCGCCGAAGGTGGAGTAGGTCGCGTAGGCGAGGTTCGCGTCGGTCGGGTCGACGGCGATGCTGCTGACCCACGCGCCGATGGGCAGCGCGCCCGCGAAGACTTGCCATGTGGGCGACGGCGACGTTCCGTTCGTGGTGCGGGCGACGTAGCCGTTGGTGAAGCCGAGGTACACGATGTCGCTCGACGATGGAGCGACCGCGATGGCGGAGATCGTCGCGGCGCTCGGCAGGTTCGGTCCCGCCGGCGTCCACGAAGCAGCGCCGTTCTGCGTTCGCCACGGCCGACTGCCGCCCGTCCACAGCGTCGTCGGCTGCGACGGGTCCATCGCGAACGGCGTGATGAAGAGGCCGTCGGTGTCGGTGATGCCGGTGTTGGCGTCAGTCCACGTCGTGCCGCCGTCGGTCGTCTTGTAGATGCGCGGGAAGAACTGCGTCTCGACGTAGATGGTGTCGCGATTCTGCGGATCGATCTGCACGTAGCCGCCGTCGCCGCCGAAGATCTCCTTCCACTCGGCATCGGGATCGGTCGAGTCACCGCGGCTCGTGCCCTGGTCTTGCGCGCCGCCGATGAAGCGATGCGTCCCGTCGCGCGCGACGTCGCCGTGGTAGAACTGCGTCACGCGGTACGTGTTGTTGAGGTTCTCCCACCGGAGCTGCGGCGCCGCTCCGACACTCGGATCGTCGAGCGCGACGGGCCCACGGATCGGACACTCCTCTTGCGAGGTCGCGGCGCGTGCATTGTCGGTGCGGTAGATTCCGCCGTCGTTGCCGACGTACATCACCTGATTCGTGACGCCGTCATAGTCGGGATGAAACACGACCTCGTGCTGGTCGACGTGCATCTGGAACGGCGGCGGCTCGGCCACGCGCGAGTAGAACCAATAGTGCGACAGGCCGAACGTCCGCCCGCCATCGTCGCTTCGGTAGAGATCGATCCCGCCGACCCACACGCGATCCGGATCGGTCGGGTCGACGCGCACGATGTTGTCGTGCCACCCCTGTGAGTAGATCTGCTCGGCTTCGACGCATCCGAGCGCGATCGCCGCGTAACTCAGCAGCCACGGGCTGAACGGGTGCGCCGGATCGGGGCGTGACTCGAACGTCGCGCCGCCGTCGGTCGATCGAAAGAGACTCACGAGTCGTCCGAGCTGCGGTCCGAGCCCGTTGTCGGCCATGAGCAGATACATCACGTTGGCATGGCTCGGAGCGAAAGCGAGCGTCATACGGCCCTGGTTCACCGGAACACCGTACTGGAGCCACGTCGCGCCGGCATCGTCCGAACGATACAACCCGTCGGCCTCGAAGCTACCGAACGCCGCGAACAAGAGATCGGGATTCGATCCCGGACGGATCGCGAGATCGGTGCAACCGACCGTACAGCCCACCGTCGCCGGGCCGCCGCCACCGAGCACACGCGGATTGCGAAGCGATACGTTCCACGTGTCACCCGCGTCGGCGCTCACCCACACTCCGCTTCGTGTGGCGGCGTAGAGTCGATCCGAGTCGGCAGCGCTGATCCGGATCTTGTTCACGTAGGAGAACGCGCCGGCCGGAACGCCGGTGACGGTTCCGGGCAGCACCGACCACGACTCGCCGGCGTCCGTCGACTTGTAGATGCCGCGCCCCGCATAGTCGGTCGACGACGGGAACATCCCTTCGCCGGTCCCCGCGTAGAGGATGCTCGAGTCGTTCGGATCCATCGCGAGACAACCGATCGCGAGGTTCGGCAACGTGTCGTCGATCACGCGCCAACTCGCGCCCTCGTCGGTCGACTTCCAGATGCCGCCCGTGACGCCGCCCGCATACAAGATCGTCGGATCGTTCGG
>JAUIME010000977.1 GCA_030433195.1 bacterium | reverse complement strand
TTGCTGTACCACCTCGACCAGAGCGTCGACCTGCGACGCGACTACCGCCTCGATTGGCCGGCGGCGGCGTTTCGTGCGCTCGAAGCACGCGCCGCGACTTCGGACGCCGATGCCATGACGTTGCTGCGAATCGCGAAGACCGCGCCGTGGTGCGACACCCGTCGACTCGTCGAAGCGGCGTCCCGGCGACTCGCGGAGGTCGCCCGCGGCGAACGCGACTCCCCGGATTTCGCGCACGCGCTCCTCGGGTCCCGTTGGACTCTCGACGAGGCCCTGGCTCTCGTCGAAGCTTACGATGTCGACCGCTTGCGGCAGATTCTCCGGGACTTCGCGGATCACGAGAGCGATCTTCTCGCCGCGTTCGGTCGTCTCGCACTCTTGCGTTTGGGAGACCCGGCGTCGGGCGCGCGTCTCCTCCGGTGGCTCGCCTCCATCGACTTCGATGCCGACAGAATTGCCGAGAGCCTCGCGAACTCGATCGAGGTCGACGGATACTTCACCGATATCACGGAATGGACGGAGTCGAGCCTTCACGCGTTGCTGGCGCGAAGTGCGAGTCCCGAAGTCGAAGCCCATCTTCGAGAACGTACGCGCGAGCTCGCCGCGTGGTCCCCGATCGACGAAGACTCACGCGAATGGAACGATGTCCGAGCGCGTGAGTTCTACCGGCTGTGGGACGCGGCGCTCGCCTTGTGCGTGCTGGAGGGGCTCCCTGATGTGGGGGCGAGGGTTCTGCTCCTCGAGGGAGGGATCTACCTCGACAGCCCCTTGGATCTGCGCGCGGTTCGGGAACGCGCAAAGCGAATCCTCGAGGAGGGTGCGATGACGGTCTGGATCGACGAACTCGAAGCCGAGCTCGCGGCCGATGTCGACGACGAGTCGCACGTCAGAGGCATCGCGAGCGAGTCGCATGCGACGATCGACGATCCTCGATATCGAGAGCTGCTGCAGCAAGTCCGCGTCGATCGCGAGCGCGGCGGCTACGTGGACGCGACCGCGATGCTCGCCGCCCTCGGGGATCCGGTGGCGCGCCGCGAGATACGAGCCGCGCTCGACGCAGGTCGCTACGGCTGGATGCTGAACACCTTCGCGGGCTCAACGATGAGCTTCCTCGTCGACGACGTTTCGGAGATGATCCCGTTCTGGATCGAGGAGCTGCAAGGGTCGTGCTGCGTCGCCGGCACCGCCGAAACGCTTTTCACGATCGATTTCGACCTCGACTTGGTAGGGACCGTTCACGGCCAGCACGGTGAGACGCCTTACGAGCAGATGAAGCGGTGGTGGGCCATCCATGAAGGCGCGCAGTTCGTCCGCTGTCGCTTCTCGCGCGGCAAGTTCATCGGGCTGATTCCGTAGGGCGTGTCGCCGTGGGACCCGTCGCGAACCACCTCAGCGGTCGGCGGGGGCGGCCGGAGCGAACATCGCGCGCATCTTGGGGCGCAAG